>CAQXTN010000009.1:0-60837 GCA_948916585.1 uncultured Oscillibacter sp.
AGACCATCGCCAACCACCTGGGCACCCACCGGGAGGTCATCACCCGGATGCTCCGTTATTTTCAGGGTGAGGGCATGGTTCGGCTGGCCCGGGGCTCTGTGGAGCTTCTGGACAGAAAACCGCTGGAGCTCCTGCGGGACGCATAAAAATACCCCTCCTCAAGCTCCGGCCGGAGCTCAGGAGGGGTATCTTTTCTTTATTGGTCCATTCCGCAGGCCGTCGCCCGCTCAATGAGGCCCCGGTCATGGGTCACCGCGTCATAATAGCGGAACCCGCCGGCAAAGTTGTATGCCTCGAAGCCGCCGCCGGTTAGAATCCGGGAGGCAATGTAGCTGCGCAGGCCACTCTGGCAGATGACGTAGACCGGCTTGCCAGGCTCCAGCTCTCCCATCCGCTCCCGCAATTCGTCTACCGGAATGTTCCGGAAGCCCTCGACCTGTCCTTGGGCAAACTCGCCCACGGTCCGCACATCCAGCAGCGTGGCAGAGCCGTCCCGGGGGAGGGTGGGAAGGTCCTCCAGAAACCACTGCCTCAATACGCCCTTTTCCAGATTGTCCGCCATAAAGCCCGCCATGTTCACCGGGTCCTTGGCGGAGGAGTAGGGAGGCGCGTAGGCCAAATCCAGGTCCTTCAGCTGTGTCACCTTCATCCCCGCGTGGATGGCCGTGGCCAGCACGTCAACGCGTTTGTCCACGCCCTCATAACCTACAATCTGTGCCCCCAGAAGGCGGAACGTCCCCTTCTCAAAGACCACCTTCATGGTCATGACTTTGCCGCCGGGGTAGTAACCCGCATGGCTCATGGGAGAGAGGATGACCTTATCCACCGCCAGCCCAGCCTTTTTGGCGTTGGCTTCGTTGACGCCGGTAGAAGCGGCGGTCATGTCAAAGACCTTCAGGACGCTGCTGCCCTGGCTTCCCTGATAGCGGCTGTCGCCGCCGCGGAGATTGTCCGCCACAATCCGCCCCTGCTTGTTGGCAGGACCCGCCAGGGAGATCAGCGCGTCCATTCCGGTGACGGCGTGCCGGACCTGCACCGCGTCGCCCACGGCGTAGATGTCCGGAACGGAGGTTTCCATCCGGTCGTTTACCACGATGCTGCCCTTGATTCCAAGCTCCAGGCCAGCATCCCTGGCCAGGGCGGTGTCCGGGGTGACGCCGATGGCCAGCGCCACCATATCCGCGTGAAGGGGAGGCTCGTCCTTGAGAAGCACGTCCACGCCGCCGTCCCGCTCCTGGAAGCCCTCCACCGTTTGTCCCAGCGCCAGCTTCACGCCGTGCCTGCGCAGCTCGCTGTGAATGAAGGCCGCTATATCGGGATCAAAGGGATTCATCAGCTGCTTGGGCCGCTGCACAATGGTCACGTCCACGCCCAGCTCCCGCAGGTTTTCCGCCAGCTCCAGACCGATGAACCCGCCCCCCGCCAGCACGGCGGACCGGGGTCGGTTCTCCCGGATGAATTCTTTCATGCGGAAGGTGTCCTCCACCGTCCGCAGGGTGAACAGCTTCTCCAGCCCGACGCCGGGCAGTCTGGGCTGTGTGGGCTTCGCCCCGGGGGAGAGAATCAGCTTGTCATAGCCTTCCTCGAATTCCCCGCCGGTTTCCAGATTCTTGACGGAGACGGTTTTGCGCTCCGGGTGGAGGGCCGTGACCTCGTGGTGAACCCGCATTTCCACCCGGAAGCGGGCGAAGAAGCTCTCCGGCGTCTGGAGGGTCAGGGCCTCCGGGTCGGTGATCGCGCCGCCAATGTAATAGGGCAGGCCGCAGTTGGCATAGGAAATGTACCCAGACCGCTCAAACACGATGATCCGCGCCTGTTCGTCCAGACGGCGGAGCCGGGCCGCCGCCGTGGCGCCTCCCGCCACACCGCCTACAATGATAACCTTCATGTCCGTCCCCCCCTTTACAGCATGGCGAGAATTTGGCCCTTGGGCCGGGCGCCCACGGCTTGACTGATGACCTTCCCGCCCTTCATGACCACCAGCATGGGAATGCTCAACACGCCGAACTGGCCCGTCAGCTCCGGCTGTTCGTCCACGTTGACCTTACCCACCTTAACGTCAGGCCGCTCCTGGGCAATTTCCTCCAGAACCGGGTGAATCATACGGCAGGGACCGCACCACGGGGCCCAGAAATCCAGCAGGACGGGCCGGTCAGAGTGGATGACCTCCTGAGAGAAGTTGGTCTTATTGATGGAAATTGTGTTCATGGGATATCCTCCTTGTGTTTTTTCTTGGTGGATTCATCATAGCGCTTTTCCAGGCCGCCTTCCGTGATCTTGTCACCAAACAGCGGTCCGCAAAACAAAAGCGCCCCAACCACAGCGAGGTTGGGGCGCTCTATTTTCCGATTACGCCTGATTCCGCGCGGCGGCCTGCAATTCATCAAAAGCCGCCATGCACGCGTCCACAGACGCGCCGTTCAGCAGGTCCCGCACAATCAGGCAGGTATTCCCCCACTGCTCCACGTTCATTCCGGCGTTGGAGCCCAGGACATAAATGCCCTCCTCAATCCGGTCGTTCAAGGGCCTCAGGGCGGGTACGCAGTCCACCTTTATATTTTTAGAGGGAGAGATGACCCGGTTGGTCTCCGAGTAGAGCTGAAGCGCCTCGTCGGAGATCATGACGTCCAGAACCTTGGCGGCATCCTCCCGGTGCTCCGCCTCCGCCCCCACGGCCATGCCCGTCATGGGCATCACCGGCATCTGGCCCCGACCGCTGGGAAAGCCGATGACCCGCATCTCAAAATCCGTCTTTCCATAGGCGGTCTCCGTATTCGCCGCTCCCCAATAGGCCATGACCATCGGGGTTTTCCCCGCCAGGAAATCCGGTCCCTCTCCCTCAATGGCCTCACTGACGGCGGCTTTCTCCGCGTCGATATAGCCCTTGTCTATCAGGGTTTGAAGAAACTCGAAGCCGGGGCGCAGATAGTCGCTGTACCGGGCCGCTCCACTGTTGAGGGCGGCAATTTCCTCCTCCATGCTTCCGCCGTTGTAGAGGTCCGCGTAAGCAATGGCAAAGACAAAGTTCTCCAGCCACCAGCGGTTCGCGCCCACGGGGGTCTCGATGCCGTTTTCCTGAAACACCCGGCAGCACTCCAAAAAGTCCTCCGGCGTCTCCGGCAGGGCCAGGTCATACTGATCAAAAAGGTCCTTGTTGACGTACAGCCCGTAAGCCACCACCTCCTGGGGGATGGCCACCAGCTTCCCGTCCACTGTGTTGGCCGCCAAAATGATGTCCCTCAGGTTTTTGGCGTTCTCCAGCCCCGAAAGATCCATCAGCTTTCCCTCTGCCCCCAGGGCCAGCACGGTATCCGGATTCAACAGGTAGAGATCGTCCATGTTGTTCCGGGCCCGGTCCAGGGTAACCTCGTCGTAGGTCTTATCCTGGTAGCTTTCCGCCGTATAGGTCCTGTAGACCATAGTGACGCCCAGCCGCTCCTCCGCCATCATAACCGTCAGGTCCGACGCGGTGCGGGCCACGTTCTCCGCGTGAGGGTCGGATTTTTCCATGGGACTGAAAAAATTGACAACCCGTTCCTCCTCCTCATCCTGGGGAATCAGGTTCGTGGGGTTCGTCCTGCCGCCGCAGGCGGCCAGAGACACGGCCAGAAGTCCCGCCAGACAGGCGGCGGTCCATTGCCGGACAATTCTTCTCACATGGCTCTTCATAATGCTTCCTTTCGCGTGACACAGTGTTGGATAACCTTCTTCAAAAGCTCCATGTCCAGCGGCTTGGCCACATGGGCGTCCATGCCGGCGGCCAGGGCCGCCTTTTCATCCTCCGCGAAGGCGTTGGCCGTCATGGCGATGATGGGAATACGGGCCGCGTCGGAACGCTCCAGCGTGCGAATGGCCCGAGCGGCCTCATGGCCGTTCATCACCGGCATCTGAACGTCCATCAAAATCGCGTCGAATTCCCCTTCCTTCGCCCCCTGGAAGCGTTCCACCGCCAGAAGGCCGTTTTCCATGACCTCACAGGAGGCCCCCTCCAGCTCCAGGAGCTCCGCCAAAATCTCAGCGTTGATCTCGTTGTCCTCCGCGGCCAGGAACCGCAGTCCCTCCAGGCTGGCGGCCTCCTCCGGCCCGCTGGCTTCCTCCGTTCCCCACAGCTCCTCCACCTTCTCCTGGAAGGCGGAGACAAAGAACGGCTTTTCCAGGACGCTGACGCGCTCAATTTCAAGGGCCTCTCCCATCCGCTCCTCGTCGCAGACGGTCAAAAGCAAAATGGGCACGGAAACCGGAAGCGCCTCCCGCAGCTCCCTTGCCGCAGACAGGCCATGGGCGTCCCAGTCCAGCAGGGCAATCTGATACTCCCCGCCGTCCCGGACCCAGCCCAGAGCCTCCTCCACGCTGGAGGCGGCATCCAGCCGGACCCCCGTATCCTGCATGAGGGCCTGGATATCCTCCCGGTCCTCCTCGTCTCCGTCCACTACCAGAACCCGGGTGACGCCCCGCTTTTCCCAGAACTGCCGGTCCGCCTGCCCCTCCTGGACGCGGAACTCCAGATCGACCTGGAAGATCGTCCCCCGGTCCACCTCGCTTTCAACGCTGATAGTCCCGCCCATAAGCTCTATGATGCTCTTGGTGATGGCCATGCCCAGCCCGGTGCCCTGGACCTTGTTCGTCGTGCTGTTTTCCGCCCTGGTGAAGGCGTCGAAGATGGTCTCAAGATACTCTGGCGTCATTCCATAGCCATCGTCCTCCACCTCGATACGAATATGCTCATACTGGCTGGAACGCCGCTTTAGTCCGATGATCCGGAACCAGATATGTCCGCCCTCCGGCGTGTACTTCACCGCGTTGGAGAGAAGATTGATCAGGATTTGATTGATCCGCGTTTCGTCTCCCACCAGGTATTCATGGTGGACGCCGGTCACTTCCAGGTAAAATTCCTGTCTCCTGGCCCGGGCCATGGGCTGGATGATGGTGTCCACGGAGGAAATGACGTCGTTGAGGGAAAACTCCTCCAGGTTCAGTACCACCTTCCCGCTCTCGATCTTGGAAACGTCCAGAACATCGTTGATCAGGCTGAGGAGGTGCTGGCCGGAGGCCGTAATCTTCTTCGTGTACTCCCGCACCTTGGCGGGGTCCCCCGCGTCTCTGGAGAGGAGCGAGGTAAAGCCCAGCACAGCGTTCATGGGCGTGCGGATATCGTGGGACATGTTGGAGAGGAAGGTGGTCTTGGATTCGCTGGCAATCTGGGCGGCCTGGAGCGCCTCCGCCAGCTGCTGGCTGTGAATCCGCCGTTCCTCCTCCTGCTCCTCGCGAAGCTTATCCTGCTGCCGCCAGTTGAGGTAATACAAAAGAATACACAGGAAAAACGCCGCCAGCATGGAGGCCACGACGAAAAAGAGATTCTGATTGATGGTCCGCCCCTCTCGCTGGATGGCCTCCACCGGCACATACCCCACCAGGAAGGTGGTTCCGCCATTGACGGACCACATATAGTTCAGCGCATCCTCTCCCCGAATGTCGTGATAATACAACAGGTTTCTCCCGCTGTTCAGGCAGTTCTCCACCTCCGCCTGTATCTCGGGGTCCCGCAGGTCGTTGGCCCGGTAAAAGTCGGTCAGATTCAGGTGGCCCGCGTTCCGCTCACCCATGCCCTTGGGCTTTAGAACGAAGCGCTCGCTTTCCGCATCCATGATGTAGAGCGCGGCCTGCCGGTTGTAAAATCCCTCCGGCAGAGATTTGTCGATAGTGTCATAGATATACTCCGCGTAAAGCGTCCCGATCTCCCGGCCATCCCGCGCCACAGGGCATTTAATGGTATAGGACCATGTTCCCATATGGTTCAGATAGGACTGGGACACCGGCATACCCGTCACCGTTCCGCCGGCGGAGAAATCCAGTCCATCCTCCTCAAAGGTCTCCCCGGTATTGGAGATGCCCGCAGACTCTCCGGCAAGGATTAAAGACAGCTTTGACATCGTTTGGTTTCGCTCATAGCCGCGGATATAATCCTCCGGGTCCTCCACCCGGGCAAGCTCCTGGGCAATCAGCCCCTGGAACTCCGCCTCGCTTCGCAAGACGGCCTCGATGGTACACTGAATCAGGTCCAGGCTCTCGCTCAAATTCTGAATGGCGGATTCGGACATCTCCCTGGTGATTTTCCGAGATACCCCAAATACCATCGTTCCGAGCAGGCAAAAAACCAATATAATGGGGAACAGCAGGGGAATTCCCTGCCGGCGCTCCCACTTGTTTGGAGTCTTTTTCATTGGCGGTCTCCATTCTGACGCTCCGGGAAAGAAACGTCCACCCGTCCAGGGGAAAAGCATGGCTCCGCCCCCGGAAAGATCAAGGCTTATTCTGGTTCATTATACTATTTCCTCCCTTTTAGTGTCAATAGAGGCAGCGTAGAGAAAACGGTCCAGCCGCCCGCGAAAGACCCCTTAAAAAATACCGATCTGTTCCAATCCGCCAGGCGGGTAAGCGCGGAAAGCCCCCTTACGGCACCCTTAGAACCGTTTTCATGATTATACACAATTATCAGCCAGCGTTGTTGGAAGATATATCCAACACCTCTAAAAAAAACCGGGACCTCCTTCCACGGAGACCCCGGGTCATTCCTTCCCCTCTCAATGGGAACACTCGCTCTCATACGCAGCCGGTACTCACGCGCCCACTCTCTGCTTCTCGGCAAACAGGTCCACCGACAAAAGGCCCTTGATCAGATTGGACACCCGGCCGCAGGCGGACGCCTGATCGTAAACCGGGGAGACATCCTGATACTTGGACGTACCATCGGGATTCCGCTCCCAGGACAGCTCGGCCCCCCATTTCTTTAGAGAAAAGGCCCACTGATCCAGGTAGTCCAAGGGGTTTCCCGGCCAGTGGTTGATGCGGTCCAGCGTGTCCCACATGTCCGCCGAGGTCGGGAAGGGGTTGTTCATATCCCCCAGAGGCACCAGATGGAGCATCATATTCGTTCCCTGGTAATCTATGTCGCTGATGGCTCCCATGGCGTTCAGCTCGCGCATCAAATCCATCCACTCCACCTTGGAGATGGCGTTTGGGTTGGCTTTCAGCCGCTGTAAGGTCTTTTTCGCCCCGTCGGTGAGCTTGCCGGCAATCTCCTGCTTCTTGCCGGAGAGAAGGTCCGAAAAATCCACCGACGGCCCGTCCGGGTTCACTCCCGCGGGCTTGTACTTTCCCCACGCCGAGGTGGGAATTCCGGTGTTGTTGACAATGTAGTTTACTCCAGCATCCATACGACGTTCTCCTTTTCCGTGATTCCGCTTAAATCCAGCCCCGGGCCATGGCCTCGGCTCCGGTGATGAAATCTGGGTGATCTTCCTCCCGGAAATCCTTTGCCCAGGAGAGAATATCATCCAGGCCGCGGAACCCCACCATGGGGGCCTCGTCGAAGCCGCGGAGCCACGCGGCTTTGGAATCCGGGTCCACAGAGGTCTGGAATACTCCGCCGTCCAAATCCATATCCAGACGGATCATCGTGGTGCCCTCGGCACAGCGCAGCCCCTTTTCGCTGAGGATGCCCAGCTCCTTCATGGCGTTTAGCGCGTCGTAGATTTCAAAAGCGGACAGGTCTCCGGTGTAATGCTCCCGCAGAAACGCCAGGTTTTCCTCCGTCCACCCCTGGGAGTCCGGAAGAACCGCCTCCGGCTGCTGGGCTTTCCAGGCCCGGTAGTCGTCCTTGAACTGCATATACACGGAGTCCAGCATCCGTCCCGGTGGAAGCTCCCGCATCTTCTGCCGCTGGCGCTCTACGTCTAAATACAGGTCGAAGGCCGACGCCTGACCGGCTCCCCGAGCCGCCTGACGGGGCCCGGTTCCGGAACAGGGAAAGGCGGGGGAAAAGCGATTGCCTGGAATGTTCATGGGCATCCCCTCCAAATGTTGATTAGGGGCGGCCGCGGGAAAAGCCGTCCTCTGGGAAAAGAATATCACACCGTTTTTCTCTTGTCAATACTTTTTCTTTAAGAGAGATAATTTGCATTGTGAAATCACTTTCTATGCTTATTGACGGAGGAGTGGGGATGTTGTATCATGGGCATACTGTGTAATTGTCGGCCACGTTTGAGAAAGGGGGCGCAGGATGCCTGCATTGCGGAATGACCCGGGACGGGGCATGGAGGACAACTTGAAACGGGCGGTGACGGAGATGCTGGTCCTGACCCTGCTGAGCCGGGAGGATATGCACGCCCACCAGATTATGCGGTGTCTGGAGGAGGAAACCGGGCATACCTTGAGCTTAGCGTCTCCCTATATGCTGTTCTACCGGCTGATGGAAAACGGCTATATTCTGGAGGCCTATAAAAAAGCCGCCCCGGATGGGCGGCGGAGGCAGTACTATCAGATCACCGTGGAGGGCGTGCGCTATTTGGCGGACCTGCTTACCCTGTACCATCGAATCACCAACGGCGTTGCCTTGCTGCTGGGGGAGCGGAACCGTGGGGCCCTAGAGGAGGAGGCGTAAATCCGCCCCTTCGGCGCTGTGGGGCGCTTATAGAAAGACAACCTCCCCTGGAGCGGCCCGTGGATGGGGCCGCCCCAGGGGAGGTATTTTATTTTTTTACCGCACGTTTTTCCGACCGGAGTTCAGTTGAGAACCGCATCCAGGTCCCGGGTGGCGGTCCCGTCCTCCAGGACGAAGCAGGGAATCCCAATGCCGCCGTTTTCCCGGATGTCGGCATAGGCGGGGCTGTCCTGCCGCAGGGCCAGGTAGACCTTCAGGTCAGGCAGGCTGGCGGAGAGGTTCTTGAAGTCAATCTCCGCCTTGGCCTCGCTGAGGCGGTTCAGGGCGTACAGGGTGTCGGGGCACAGGTGGCTTCCAATAACGGTAACTTTCATGATCATATCTCCTTTTTAATTGATGACAGGTAATGAATGGGGAATCGGGGATAACCTTCAGACCAGTTCGCCGGAGGCCAGCTTCTTCTCCAGCCAGTCCTTTCCCTCCACCAGCCGGGTGACCATCATGGAGGCGATGGTGTCCCCGGCGGCGTTGAGGCAGGTGGCGGCGGGGTCAAAGAGGAAGCCCAGGGTGGCGATGAGGGGGAAGGCTTCGGCGGGGAAGCCGAACATGCTGACAATCAGCATCTCGCCCACCAGTCCGCCGCCGGGGGCGCCGGAGAGGACGAAGGCGCTGAGAATGGCCACGGCGATGGCCATGGCGTAGGTTCCCGCGCCGGTGAAGGGCATGTCGAAGATGCCGAACAGGAAGGCGATCTTCACGATGGAGCTGAGGACGGAGCCGTCCATGTGCATGGTGCAGCCCATGGGCAGCACCAGGTCGCTGACGTCCTTGGGCACGCCGATGGCGTCACAGGCCTCCTTATTTACCGGCAGGGTGGCGGCGGAGCTCTGGGTGGCGAAGGCGGTGACGGCGGGGGTGAAGATGTGTTTCAGCATCCGGTTGAGGCCGGTTTTCCCACCGGCGAACAGGGCGTACAGGGGGAAGAAAATCACCACGTACAGCAGGCACAGGGGATAGTAGACCACCATGGACCGGCCGTAATCGCTGAGGAGCTGGGGGCCGAACTCCCCGATGAGGTTGGCGAAGTACGCGCCCAGGCCCAGGGGGGCGATGGTCATGATGACCCCCACGAACTTCATGATAATATCATTCAGGTTCGCCAGCAGCTTTCCAACGGGGCTTTCCTCCCCGCCGCAGGAGGCCACGCAGAAGCCAGTGATGATGGCGAAGATGATGAGGGGCAGCATGTGGGACTTGCTCCACAGCTCCGGGAAGTCGCTGACCGTCAGGGAGCCCACAATCATCTGGGCGGCGGTCTGGGCCTCCCCCACCTCCGCGGCGGCCAACTGGATGTTGGTCCCGGCGGAGGGGCTGAACAGATTCACCCACACCAGAACACAGGCGGCAGCAAAGGCTCCCGTGCCCAGGAACACGGCCACGGTGCCGCCCAGAATCTTCCCCAGCCGGTTCATGTTGGCCATGGTACCCACGGCGCAGGCAATGGACACAAACACCAGGGGCACCACGATGGTGAACAGCAGATTCAAAAAGATGTCGCCAATGGGCTTCAGGATCTGGCCCAAGCCCGGGGAAATCACACCGATGAGCGAGCCGATGGCGATGCCGCCAAGAAGGAGGATGGGGGTCTTATACTGCTGCCAAAGGGATTGCTTTCCAATTTGTGTAGCCATGATAACATCTCCATTTCTCGTTTCTTTGGTGTCTTTTTATAAACCTCCGCCGGGAGGGGGGTCACAGGCTGTTGACGGCGGCCTCCAGCTGGTGGAGGGCCCGCTCCAGCACGCCGCGGGGACAGGCGGCGTTGAGCCGCATGAAGCCGTTCAGGCTCCGGCCGAAGGCGCAGCCGTCGTTCAGGCCCAGCCGGGCCTTTTCGATCATGAAATCGTGAAGCTCCTGGTTGCTCAGGCCCAGCGCCCGGCAGTCCAGCCACATGAGATAGGTGGCGTCGGGGGCGTAGGTCTTGATCTTGGGAATGTGCCGCTCGCAGTAGTTCACCACGAAGTCGAAATTCTCCGAGAGGTAGGGCAGCAGCTGGTCCAGCCACTCCTCCCCCTCCCGGAAGGCCGTCTCCATGGCGATGACGGAGAAGGCGTTGTTCCGGTGGATGTCCATATTCATCCAGAAACGGTCAAAGGTCTCCTTCTTGTGCCGGTTGGGGAACACTGCCGCGCTGGCCTGGAGGCCCGCCAGATTGAAGGTCTTGGTGCCGGAGATGCCGGTAATCACGTTGGCGGCGATTTCCGGGGACAGGGACGCGGTGGGGATGTGCTTCTTCCCGTGGAAGATCAGGTCGGAGTGGATTTCGTCGCTGACCACCAGGACGCGGTACTTCAGGCATAGCTCCATCATCCGGCGCAGCTCCTCTTCCGTCCAGACGATGCCCACGGGGTTGTGGGGATTGCACAGCAGGAACAGGTCCGCCTCCTGGAGCTTGGCCTCGAAGTCCGTCCAGTCCACCGTCCAGCGGCCGTTCTCCTCGATCATCTGATTTTCAATGACCCGCCGTCCGGCAAATTCGGCCATGTCGTAGAACTCGCCATACACCGGAGTCTGAATCAGCACATTGCCTCCCTGGGGGGTGTAGAGCCGCACACAGGCGCTAAGGGTTTGAACTACCCCCAGGCAGAAGCTCATCAGGGACGTGTCCAGGGTCCAGCCATTCCGGCGGCTCTGCCAGTCCCGGATGGCCTCGAAATAGCTGGCGGGACGGGCGGTGTATCCCCAAAGGCCCTCCTCCGCCCGGGCTTTCAAGGCGTCGATAATGGGCTGAGCGGTCTTGAAATCCATGTCCGCGATCCAGAGGGGAATCACATCCTCAGAGCCGAATTTCTGGAGCCGTTCGTCGTACTTGGCGGAGAGGTTTCCGGTCCGGTCAATGATCTGGTCAAAATCGTATCGCATAGTCTCGCGTCCTTTCTGAAATGATAGGATGTTCTCGGCGTTTGGCGAATTATTAAAGCAAAAACCGTGCCATTTTGGGAGAAGAGCCGAGATAACATAAAATTTCCCCAAGGAATCAGCGGAGCGCACAAAACCCCCGGATGGATTTTGGCAAATTGTCAAAACCCATTCCGGAGGCCGAGGGATGGAAACAAGGAAGAAGCGGTTTATTGCCGGGCTTTCAATTGGTTAAACAGCCCTTATTGGTCAAACCGTTTTATCTTTGACCGTTTTCCCAGAGGGCCCGGCCCTTAGGGGTTAGCTGACTGCCGCCCCGGCCCCGGCTGACCCGGGCCAGTCCCTGAGCCGCCATATCCGTTAAGATGTCCCGAACCTCCCTCTGGGAGAGGGGGACATGGGCCTCCCGGGCCTGTTTCAGCAGGGTCTCCCGGCCCATGGAGGCCCCGGTTTCAGAGGCCTCGTAGAGCCGGGAGAGGATGAAGCGGAACGGGCCGGAGGGCTCGTCCTTCGGCGGGGCCTTAGCGGCGGGCCGGAAAATCGTTCCCTCGGCGAGGAACAGAGTGGGCGGCAGGTCCTCCAAGCCGATGTCCTCATGGCCTGTATAGATGAAGTACTCCACCGCGTTCCGCAGCTCCCGGATGTTTCCCGGCCAGGCGTGGCGGTGGAAGAAGTCCTTCACCGGCTCCGTCAGGCGGAAGGAGCCCCCCAGCTCCTGACGGAAATGCTCCGTCAGCAAAAACATGTCGTCTCCCCGCTCCGTCAGGGGCGGAATCAGGGCGGGCAGGGTGCTGAGACGGTAGTAGAGGTCCCGGCGGAAGGAGCCCTCCCGGACCTTCCGCTCCAGGGCCTCATTGGTGGCGGCCACAATGCGAACGTCCACGTGGATGATCCGATGGCCCCCCACCCGCATGACTTCCCGCTCCTGGAGAGCACGGAGGAGCTTGATTTGCAGGGCGGGGCTCATGCCCTCCACCTCATCTAAAAAGAGCGTTCCCCGGTGGGCCAGCTCGAAGAGTCCGGGCCTCCCCCCCTTCTTCGCCCCAGTAAAGGCCCCCTCCTCATAGCCGAAGAGCTCACTCTCCAACAGGTTCTCCGGGAAGGCCGCCACGTTGATGGCTACAAAGGGACCGTCCGCCCGGCGGCTGGCCTGATGGACGGCGTGGGCAAAGAGCTCCTTGCCGGTGCCTGTCTCCCCGATCAGCAAAACCGGGCTCTCGCTGAGGGCCATGCGCCCCAGGGTCTCCTTGGTTCTCCGAATGGCCTCCGACTGGCCCACCACGTCGTCAAAGCTGTATTTCGCGTAGTGGCCCTTGAGAAAGAGCTGGCTCCGCAGCTCACTCTGGCGGACCTCCACGTCGTTGAACCGCTGGAGCAGAGCGAAGGCCCCAATGCAGGCGTTCTGCCGGATCACCGGCACCACCTCCACGCTGAGGTTCACACCCCCCACCTTCACCGCCTTGGCGGGCAGGGTCCGGCGGCCCTGCATGCACTGGACAAAGGGGATGTAGGGAAACACCTCCTCGCACCGCCGTCCCTGAATCAAAGGGGCGCTGACCAGGGTCATCTCCTCGGCGTGGCGGCTGCACGCGAAAATCTCCCCCTTCTCGTTGACGCCCACCACGCCGTCCTCCAGGCTTTCCATTAAAATGTGGAACTGGCTTTCCAGGCGGATGGAGCGGGCAAACATCCGGTCGAAGCTGTAGTTGCTGGTGGCCACCTCCTGGGCGTAGCGCTGAAAGGCGGGCCCTTCCAGCAGGGATTCCAGCCCCAGGCGGAGGGCGATCTCAATCATCATGCCGGAGGTGCATACCCGCTGGCCCAGGTCGATGACGGTCTCCATCCCCGGGGGGACATAGCGCAGCTCGTCCGGCGTCACGGCAATGTGGACGTCCGGGACCTCCGCCGCGCCGGGGTAGAAGGGAATCCATTGAATGTGGGTGACGCCGAACTGCTCCAGCTGGGCAATGGCCTCCCGGGCCATGGTCTGGGTCATGTTGACGAACAGCACCCGGCTCCCCGCCGGCAGCTCCTTAAGCTTACGCAGCTCGCTCCAGCGGAAGGAGACCTCCACCGCCATGGTCTGGCTGTCAATGGGGATATGCCGCATCAGCTCCTCCGGGGAGCCGTAGGCGTCGGTGGAGGCCACAAACAAATCCGCCCGGTCCAGCACCCCGGCGGCGCTGCCGTCCAGCATGGAAAAGGCGGAGACCTCCGCCACGTCCGCGAACAGCTTTTCAATATCGGACTTGTAGGACTCTCCCGCTCGAGGGTCCAGAGCAATGACGGAAATCTTCTTTTTGGTCGGCATAGAGTCTCTCCTTTAACCAGTTTTTAACCAGTTAATCACAGCCGCCGCCATTTTGCAAGGGATTTCCGGGAAATGCCCGGAAAAATATCCGGCACGGGATTTGCTCTTATGGTAAAGCGCAGAACAAGGTGTTCCGCAACGTTTATAGAATAGAGAGGAGGAATCCCAATGATTACGAAAGAAGAGCTGCTGTCCCTGCTGCGCCAAGAGGTCGTCCCCGCCTTGGGCTGCACCGAGCCGGTTTGCGTGGCCCTGGCCGCCGCCGCCGCCCGCCACGCCATCGGCGGGGAGATCGTCTCCGTCAAGCTGGAGGTCAATCCCGGCGTATACAAAAACGGCATGAGCGTGGGTATTCCCGGTTTTCCCCGGGTGGGGCTGAAATACGCCGCCGCCTTGGGGGCCGTTCTCGCCAACCCGGAGAAGGGTCTCAAGCTGCTGGAGGACCTGAACGAGGACCGTTCCGCCCAGGCCATCCGGCTGGTGGAGGAGGGGCGGTCCGCCGTGTCCATCAAGTCCGGCGAGGCCCAGCTTTACGCCCGGGCGGAGGTGGTCACCTCCAACGGCACCGGCGTCAGCATCATCCGGGGCACCCATTCCAACATCATCTATACGGAGCGAAACGGCGATGTTCTTTTGGAAAAGCCCTGGTCCGCCGGGGGCGGAGACGGTCTCCACGACCGTTTGAAAGCCATGACGGTGGCGGAAATTCGAGCCGTGGTAGACCAGTGCTCCCAGGAGGAGCTGTCCTTCATGCTGGAGGGCGTGGAGCTGAACCAGGGTCTCGCGGACTACGGTCTGGAGCACGACCCCGGCATCGGCATTGCCGGGGCTCTGAAACGGCAGATGACCTCCGGGGACATGGGAGACAACCTGTTCAGCCGAATCATGACCCGGGTGGCCGCCAGCGCCGAGGGGCGCATGAGCGGCTGTCCCTACGCCGTTATGAGCAGCGCGGGCAGCGGGAACCACGGGCTGACCGCCGTAATCCCCGTGGCGGAGATGGCCCGGCATTTGGGCGCTTCTCAGGAGCGGCTGGTGAAGGCCCTGGCCTTTTCCCATGCGCTGAACGTGTACATTAAGCTTTTCACCGGGAAGCTGTCCGCCACCTGCGGCTGCGGCGTTTCCGCCGCTACCGCCGCTTCTGCCGCCATGGTCTGGCTGATGGGGGGAGGCGATGAGCAAATCGGGCGGACCATCATCAACATGAGCGGAGACCTCACCGGCATGATTTGCGACGGCGGAAAAATCGGCTGCGCCTTAAAGCTGGCCACGGCGGCCAACGCGGCGCTGATGTGCGCCTATCTGGCTATGGACAACGTAGTCCTCCAAGCCGCCGACGGCATCTGCGGCGCGACGCCGGAGCAGGCAATCCGGAACATGGGCCGGATCAGCGCGCCGGGCATGACGGAGACGGACCGAACCATTTTGGAGATCATGATGGAGAAGGAGGGCTGAAGCGATCCGGCGAAAGACTCCGTGCCACCGTTGAAGCGCGGAAGGACTTGGGCTGGCCAGCCGCTGTTTGCCGGAGGCTGTGAGCAGACCGCCAGAGGCTTGCTTTTGTCCCAGAGCTTTGCTATAATCCTCCAATACGCTTTCCTTTCCAATTCACCCTCAAAAACAAACGGAGGTGGCCATGTTTTTCCCAACACCAATCCGAGCCGTACGCGCTTCCGGCCTTACCAGCTGGCAACAGCAATACGAGACTCTGCGGATGTCCGCCGCCCAGGCGGCAGAGCTGATCCGGCCTGGAGACGCGATGGCCGTCAGCGGCTCGGCCAACTGGCCCTATGCCGTAGACGAGGCCCTGGCGGCGCGGCTGCGTCCACTGGGGGGGCCACATTGAGCTGCTGTCCCTCTACGCTCCCCTGGACACCACCCTGCTGGCCCCGGACTACGCGGACCTGGTTTCCTATCAGGCCAATTTCTTCTCCGGTGAACGGCTGCTTGCCAAGCAGGGAAACGTCTGGTACGTCCCCACGCACCTGGGCGCCACCGGGGACTGGATGTGCGCCCGGAAGCCCCGGGCGGCGGTAATCACCTGCTCCGCCCCGGATGAACACGGATGGATGAGCCGCTCCCTCTGGGGAGCCAGCGTCCCCCGGGCAGCGCTGGAGCAGGTGGAAACCGTCGTTGTGGTGGTAAACGACCAGCTTCCCTTCTTCTCCAGCGCGGGAGACGGGCACATGCTGTTCCATGTCTCGGAGGCGGACGCCATTGTGGAGGACAGCCGCCCCCCGGCGGAGCATCCGCCCGTCCCGGCGGGAGAGACGGACCGCCGCATCGCGGCGCATATCGCGGAGCTGATCCCCGACGGGGCCTGCGTCCAATTCGGCCTGGGGGGCCTGGCCAACGCCGTGGGCGAGTGCCTGGTGGACGCGGGAAAGCGGGACCTGGGGCTCCAGACGGAGGTTATCGGAAACTGCGTCATGGAGCTGATGAAAAAGGGTGTCCTGAACAACAGCCGCAAGCAGACCTGTCCGGGCCAGTCCGTGGGCGCTTACTTCATCGGGGACAAGCGCCTGTGGGACTTCGCCCGAGACAACCCGGCCTTTTGCCAGAAGGACATCCACTGGACCAACGATCCCCGGCGCATCGCTCAGAACGACCGGGTGGTCTCCATCAACAACGCCATGGAAATCGACCTCACCGGACAGGTCAACGCCGAGAGCGTAGGGCCCCGGCAGTACTCCGGCACCGGGGGCCAGCTGGAATGGGTGCTGGGCTCCCAGTGGTCCAAGGACGGGAAGAGCATCATCGCCCTCCGCTCCAGCTACCGGGACAAGGCGGGAATCCTCCACTCCAAGATTGTTCCCCAGCTCCCGCCGGGAAGCACCGTCACCACCCCCCGCGCCTGCGTCCAGTACGTGGTCACGGAATACGGCGTGGCGGACCTGAAATACAAAAGCGTTCTGGAACGGGCCCGGGCTCTCATCGCCATCGCCCATCCGGACTTCCGGGCAGAGCTGTCCCGGAATCTTTTGGGAACCCTCCTTTGAGGGTTCCCATTCTTTTTTCCAGAACCCTCTAATCGGAAGGAATTGGCAAACTCTTTCCTTGACAGTATGATGTCTGCGTGCGATAATAGACATATGAATTTTACAGCCTGGCATCCAGCGGACCGGGCAGATGAGAGAAGGGGGATTTTATGAAACGCAAGACCATGGACGGCAACGAGGCCGCCGCCTACGCAAGCTACGCCTTTACCGAGGTCGCGACCATCTACCCCATCACGCCCTCCAGCCCCATGGCGGAGCATGTGGACACCTGGGCCGCCAATGGGATGAAAAACATCTTCGGCCAGAGCGTGCGCCTCATGGAAATGCAGAGCGAGGCCGGGGCCTGCGGCGCCATGCACGGCTCGCTGGAGGCGGGGGCCCTCACCACCAGCTACACCGCCAGCCAGGGCCTGATGCTGATGGTACCGCCCCTGTACCGGATTTCCGGCCAGCTCCTCCCCGGCGTCATCCACGTGGCCGCCCGGACCGTGGGCACCAGCGCCTTCTCTATCTTCGGGGACCACTCCGACGTGATGGCCTGCCGCCAGACGGGCTTTGCCCAACTGGCCTCCTCCTGCGTGCAGGAGTGCATGGATTTAGCCGCCGTGGCCCACCTCTCCGCCATCAAAAGCCGGGTGCCCTTCATGCACTTCTTCGACGGCTTCCGCACCAGCCACGAGATTCAGAAGATCGACGTGCTGGACTACGGGGACCTTGCCAAAATGGTGGACCGGGAGGCCCTGGACCGCTTCCGGGCCAACGCTTTAAACAGCGAGCATCCCCTGATGCGCTCCACCGTCATCAACCCGGACACGGCCTTCCAGCTCCGGGAGGCGGTGAACCCCTACTACGACGCCGTTCCCGGCATTGTGGAGGATTATCTGGCCCGGATGTCCGCCCTGACGGGGCGGGATTACCGGCTCTTCAACTACTACGGCGACCCGGAGGCGGAGCAAATCGTCATCGCCATGGGCAGCGTCTCCGGCTGCCTCCAGGAGGTGGTCCGGTATCTCAACGCCCAGGGCCGCAAGGCGGGCTTCCTCCAGGTCCGGCTCTACCGGCCCTTCAGCGCCGCCCATTTCCTGGCGGCCCTGCCGGAGAGCTGCCGGCGGTTAACCGTGCTGGACCGGACCAAGGAGCCCGGCGCAAGCGGTGAGCCCCTCTATAAGGACGTCTGTTCCGTCCTCCAGCAGGGGAACCGCCGGGTCCAGGTGCTGGGCGGGCGGTACGGCCTTTCCAGCAAGGACACCACCCCCGCCCAGATGATCGCCGTCTACGACAACATGGCCGGGGAGCAAAAGGACCATTTCACCGTGGGCATCACCGACGATGTGACCCACCACTCCCTGCCCGTCGGGGAAAACGTGGTCACCGCCGACAGCCGGACCATCAGCTGCAAGTTCTGGGGCCTGGGCTCCGACGGCACGGTGGGGGCCAACAAAAACTCCATCAAGATCATCGGGGACAACACGGACCAATACGTCCAGGCCTACTTTGAGTACGACACCAAGAAATCCGGCGGCGTGACGAAAAGCCACCTCCGCTTCGGGCATACCCCCATTCTCTCCACCTACTATGTCACCATGGCGGACTTCATCGCCTGCCACAACCAGAGCTACATCGCCAAGTACGACATCGTAAACGAGCTCAAGGAGGGCGGAATCTTCCTCCTTAACTGCAACTGGTCCGACGCGGACCTGGAAGCCCATCTCCCCAACAAGGTCAAGCGCCTCCTGGCGGAGCGGAAAGCGAAGTTCTATACCATCGACGCGGGCGCCGCCGCCGAAGCCATCGGCCTGGGGAACCGGACCAACAGCGTCCTCCAAGCCGCCTTCTTCAAGCTCTCCGGCGTGCTCCCGGTGGACCAGGCGGTGGACTACATGAAGGCCGCCATCCAGAAAACCTATGGCCGCAAGGGCGACCAGGTGGTCCGCATGAACTGCGCCGCCGTGGACGCGGGGCTGACGGGCCTCCATGAAATCCCGGTCCCCGCCGCCTGGGCAAACCTCACCGGCGAGCCGGAGGTGCCGGACACCGCCTCTCCCTGGTACGTCCGCACCGTCATGCGGGCCGTCAACGCCCAAAAGGGCGACCAGCTCCCCGTCAGCGCGTTTAAAGACGCGGCGGACGGCAGCGTCCCCATGGCGACCTCGAAGTATGAAAAGCGGGGCTTCGCCGCCCACGTGGCAAGCTGGCTCCCGGAGAACTGCATCGGCTGCAATCTGTGCTCCCTCATGTGCCCCCACGCCGCCATCCGGCCCTTCTTGCTAAACGAGGAGGAGGCCCAAAAGGCCCCGGCGGGCTACGTGACCAAGGAGGCTAAGGGCAAGGGCTTCGAGGGCCTGCGCTTCCGCATCCAGGTGGACCCCCTGGACTGCACCGGCTGCGGCACCTGCGCCGCCGCCTGCATTGCCAAGGAAAAGGCCATCGTCATGCGGCCCATCGAGAGCCAGATGCCGGAACAGCCCAACTGGGATTACAGCCTCGCCCTGTCCCCCAAGGAAAACCCCATGAACAAGTTCACCGTCAAGGGAAGCCAGTACGAGCAGCCCCTGCTGGAGTTCTCCGGGGCCTGCGCTGGCTGCGGCGAGACGCCTTACATGAAGCTCCTCACCCAGCTCTTCGGCGAGCGCATGGTGGTCGCCAACGCCACGGGCTGTACTCAGGCGTGGGGCTTCAGCGTCCCCAGCTATCCCTACACCACCAAGCCCAACGGAAGGGGCCCCGCCCTCTCCAACTCCCTCTTTGAAAACAACGCCGAGTACTCCCTGGGCATGGTGCTGAGCGTCCGCCAGCAGCGGCTCCGTCTCCAGCGGGAGGTCCGGGAGCTGCTGGCGGAGACGAAGGACAAAAGCCTGAAAGCGGCCCTGTCCGCCTGGCTGGAGGGCTTTGAGGACAAGGAGCGGACCATCCAGCTCAGCGACGCGGTGATGGACGCCCTGCGAAGCACCGTCGAGACCGGAGAGCGCGTCGAGGCCGTCCGCAAGGCCCAGGACCAGCTGGTCAAAAAGAGCATGTGGATGTACGGCGGCGACGGCTGGGCCTATGACATCGGCTACGGCGGATTGGACCACGTACTGGCCTCCGGGGAGGACGTGAACATCCTGGTGGTGGACACGGAGGTCTACTCCAACACCGGCGGGCAGTCCTCCAAGGCCACGCCCTTCGGCGCGGTGGCCCAGTTCGCCGCCGCGGGCAAGCGGACGGAGAAAAAGGACCTGGGGATGCTGGCCACCCAGTACCAGAACGTGTATGTCGCGTCCGTCGCCCTGGGGGCGGACCCCGCCCAGTACATCAAGGCCCTCCGGGAAGCGGAGGCCCACGACGGGCCGTCCCTCATCGTGGCCTACGCTCCCTGCATCAACCACGGCATTGTCAAGGGCATGGCCTGGGCCCAGGAGGAGGCCAGGCTGGCCGTCCGCAGCGGCTACTGGGTCCTCTACCGCTACGACCCCAAGCGGAAGCTGGAGGGCAAGAACCCCTTCATGCTGGATTTCCAGGAGCCCCGGTATGATCTCCGGGAGTTCTTCATGGGCGAGGTCCGGTTCAACTCCCTCCAGCGGACCTTCCCCGAGGCGGCGGAGGCCCTGCTGGTGGAGGCCCGGAACCAGTGCCGCAACCGCTGGGCCCGGTATACCCACCTGGCGTCCCAGGACTATTCCCGTCTGCTGGACGTGCTGGAGGACTATCCCATCCACGCCCAGGAAAAGGAATAAACGCCGGCCGCTCCATCGCGCCTCTCCGTGCTTTCGGGCACGGGGAGGCGCTTTTTGACACCGCTTCAAATCCGGCGTACAATGGAATCCGAAAAAATTTTTTATCAGCGCGTCACATTCCGCCCCGCCGGAGCGCTTAAGAGAACAGAGACGAGAGGAGGCGGCACGACGCTGGCATACCCGCAAGCCATCGACAACCCGGAGGACCGGACGCGGCGCATCTGGCCTTCCTCAGTCTCGCGAACTGCCGCCTTCCCGCGGAGCTGGGGCCCCAGGCCCGGCACCTGGCCGCCGTGACGGCGGAGCGGAAGGCCATCGACCTCTACCGGGTCTGCGCCGCCCAGGAGGACGGACTGGTCAGCTACTCCGCCCGGCCCAAGGACACGGGTGTGGCCCCGCCCTTCCGCCCCCTGATCCCCGGCTGGGCCCCGGAGAGCTTTGTCCGGGACCCGGACAATCTCTACTTCCATATAGACCAGTGGCACGGCCCCCAAGGTTTTGGCTTATGCCGACAGTAAGGGGGAAAGCCATTACTACATTGAGGCCGCCGCCGTGGCGGAGCTCTTCGACGTGACCGGCGGCGTCAATCTCCATGAGGAGGCCAACCAGCTCGAGTTTGGGGCCAAGGGCCGTGTTCTCCGCGACAAGGAGGGGAACCCCACCGGGGAAATGGATTGGGGGCCGCTATTCGCCTCCCGCCAGCGGCATGATTTTACCCTCTTCGGTTCCGGCGAGGTGGGCGGCGACGGCATGGACTCCAGCACCATGGTAATCTCCAGCGAGGGATTCCCTGTAATCGGCGATAACGGATCCTCTTCCAGCATCCACTCCAATGACCGGGGCCCCAGCGGCGCGAACCCGGAGCTCCAGAAGGAGCAGTGGGCCCGTCAGAAGAGCCTCCTGAAAGAAAAGCCCGGGTACGGCCAGACCTTCGGCATGTACACCGAGGTGGACCCGGCGGGGTCAGCGTCAAGCTGACGGCGGAGCAGTACCGCAGCGGCAACTTCACCCACTGAAATTTTACGCAGAAAGTATAATTTTTCCAGCCCAAGCTAAAGGTACCACCTTTTTCTCTTGCCTTTTTTCGACGCTTATTGTATAATATTGTTACAATAATCACAAAGGGGAGGGAATTCCATGAGCGGGCAGCTGGAGGATACCATAGCCCTGACCCGAGAGATCACCCACGGTTACTACGCCGGGAATTTAGAGCCCTATCTGTCCCACCTCTGTTCAAAAAGCGTGTGGCTGGGCACCGGGGGACGGGTACTGATTGGCGGCGACACCATCCGCTCCCGGCTGGAGGCCGGGGTGGAGCGGCGGACGAAACTTTATCAGATTTTTCAGGAGGAATACACCCCCCTGTCTCTCACTCCCCGCTGTCAGGCGGTGATGGGCGAGGTGCGGGTCTGTGTTCCAGATCACCCGGAAGAGGACACCGTTACCGCCTCCTATACCTTCTTGTATCAGCTCATCGGCACGGAAACCAAGCTGGTGCTGCTCCACGCCAACTATGAGTTTCTCCATCCCTTCGCCCTGGAGGAGGGCGGTCCCAAGCTGGAGATGTCCGCCTATCAGTTCGTCCGGGACGTTTTGATGGAGGTCCCGCCGAAGAAGCGGCTGGCCATCCCCTGCGGAAGCACGACGCTGTTCGTCCAGCCGGACATGATTTTCTATGTCCAGAGCCGGAACCGGAAGGCGGAGCTCCACTGTGTGGACAAGGTGATTCAAAGCGACTTGGGCATCAGCGAGGTCAACGCCATGCTGCCGGAGCCCTTCTGCCCCATTCACCGCTGCTACACGGTGAACAGCCGCTATGTGATGTCCGTCCGGCGCTACGAGGCGGCCATCATCACCGGGGAGGTCCTGCCCATCCCCTTCCACAACTACATGCAGGTGAAAGCGGAGCTGGAACGGAAAATCACCGGATAATCCAACCCCGCCGGAAGGTATGGCCTTCCGGCGGGGTTTTTTCTTTCCAGCCTCTTGACAATTGGCCTACAACGTGTTATCTTAATTTTAGCCTACAGCTTGTAGTCAAAGGAGGATACCCTATGAACACCCCGCAGATTTCCGATTCGGAGCTGGAATTGATGAAGATTGTCTGGTCCGCCGGAGGGACCGCCCTGTACGCCCAGATCATGGAGGCCCTGGCGGAGGCGGGCCGGAGCTGGCAGAAAAATACCGTCATCACCCTGCTGTCCCGGCTGGTGGACAAGGGCTTTCTCACCGTCCGCAAGCTGGGACGGCGGAACGAGTACGCCGCCGCCGTATCCGAAGCGGAGTACCAGGCCGCCCAGACCCGGGTGCTGGTGAACAAGCTCTACGCCGGAAGCGCCAAGGGCCTGGTGGCCGCCCTGATTCAGCAGGAGGCCATCTCCCCCGGGGACTATGAGGAGCTAAAGCGCTTCTGGGAGAACGGGGGCGGGGAAGCATGAGGGAGGTTTTGAAAACCGCCGCCTCCCTGTCTCTCTCCGGGTCCCTGGCCATCCTGGTCCTGTTGGTTCTCCGGCCCCTGCTCCGAGATCGCCTCAGCAAGCGCTGGCAGTATTATGTCTGGCTCATCGCCGTGTTCCGGCTGCTGCTGCCCCTCTCGCCGGAGTTCAGTCCCGTGGGCGCCCTGTTCCGGGAGGCGGAGACCCCCGCCGCCGTTCGGGCCGGGGGTTCCCGGCTGCCGGAGGCGGCCTCGGCCCCCGGGGAAAGCCCGGCCACCGCGGAACCGGCCCCCCCGGTCCAGCCGGAACCTCCTGCCGACGCAGAGCCGGAGTCCCCCGCCCTGCCGGACGCGGCGGAGGTCTTGGCCCTGGTTTGGCTGGGCGGCGCGCTGGTCCTGCTGGTATGGAAGGCCACCAGCTGCCGGAGCTTCTCCCGCTATCTCCGGGCGGGGTGCCGGGCGGTGGAGGACCCTGCCCTGCTGGACCTGCTGTCCCGGACCGGGGAGGAGCTGGGCGTCCGGCGGTCCGTGGAGCTGTATGAAAACCCTCTGGCGGCCTCCCCTATGCTGCTGGGGCTGTTCCGGCCCTGCGTCGTTCTGCCCTCGGCGGCGGTGGCGGAGGCGGATTTCCGTCACACAGTCCTCCATGAGCTGACCCATTACCGGCGGCGGGACCTGCTCTACAAGTGGCTGGTCCAGCTGACAGTCTGCCTCCATTGGTTCAACCCCCTGGTGTGGGTCATGGCCCGGGAGATTGACCGGGCCTGTGAGCTGGCCTGTGACGAGGCGGTGCTCCAGGCCCTGGCGCCGGAGGGACGGCGGGCCTATGGGGACACCCTGCTCCGAGCCCTGGAAACCGGCGGCGGATATCATGCCGTCCCCGGCTCCGCCGGCTTGGGGGAGAGCGCGGAATTATTGAAAGAAAGGTTGAGCGCAATCATGAAATTCAAGAAACCCTCCAAATGGACCGCCCTGCTGTCCCTGATCCTGGCGGCGGCTCTGACCACCGGGGCCGCAGCGGCGGGAGCCTACACCGGGCCCGCCAAACGCGGCGCAAGCCCGGTTAAGGGAACAACCCTGCCGCCGCTTTCCGCCCAGGCGGCGTCCAATGAAAATCTCCGTCTCCGATCCGCCCTCCTGGCAGAGCGGAGCTATGAGGAGGGCGACATCGCCTCGTTCAGTGTGGCGGTTCCGTTCCTGAGCGAGGAGGCGCGGAAGGAGTGGCTGGAGCGGGCCTATGAGGATGGGAACAGCGCCTTCTTCTCCGTTCTCGTCAACCATCTGGATTGGGACGAGGCCACGCTGGACGCCTGGACTGCCCGGGCCGCCAAGGAAAATGCCGCCCTCTGTTCCATCCTGCTGAAAGCGTTGGACCGGGACGGGGAATTAGAAGCCCTGGAAAAGGAGCTGGAGGCCAAACAGGTCGAGGAATACAAGGCCGCCGGAATCATCAAAGAGGGCCGGGTCTATTACTACCAGGGGTACAAGGTCCGAATTTTCCTGGATTCCCGCCCCGACGCCTCCTGCGTGACCCTGGACACGAATCCCCAGGGCCTGCTGGATCTCAAGGTGGAGCGGGGCGCGGACGGTAAAATCCAGTCTGTCCGGGAAATGACCAAAGCGGAGGTCGAGGAACTATTCGGCGATTGGGACGATCTGGAGGAGGGCGGCATGGATGTCACCATTCCTGTGGACCGGACCCGGATGCAGGGCGGCAGCTGGGTATATTTGGGGGAATACATTCTGTCCCAAGGGGATCGGATTCATTACGACGTGACGGCGGAAACAGGCGGACGCATGAAGATCGGCTTTTGCGGCATGGAGCAAAGCCCTGAGGACGTAACCTATTACAGCGTCTCCAGCAAGCGGGCGGACGGGGAGCTCCGCTGCGCGGCGGACTTTGTGTTCGACGGCGAGGCCGTAAAGCCGGGATCTTACCGCCTGTTCCTCCATGCCCCGGAGGGAGACCTGGGGAACCTCAAGGGCAGCATCTCGCTGACACTGAAGCAGGGAAATCCCCCGGACCTTGCCGCCAATCTCGACGCGCGGGCCATGACGGTGGAGGAGCTCCCCGCCGCCGCCCGGAAGGCCATGGACCAGTGCGCCATCCGTACCTGGTACGTCATCCACTCCGAGGGGCGGCAGTATCTCTACTGCAACGGCTTCCCCTGGCGGTACGCCTGGGAGCCCACGCGGGGAGAAGGCGTCTGGCGGGTAAAAATCCAGAAGGGCAAGAAGCTGGACGCTGGCTATGTCCTTCTCTCCTTCTCCGACGACGCTCCCTTAAGTGTCACCCTGGAGGGGGAGCCGGTCCCGCTGACGGACATCCGAACATAAGGACGCGGCGGGCCAAAAGGCCCGCCGCAGGTCTGTTTTCTCCCTTTCCGCTCAAATGCCCTGGAGTTCTCCGTCCAGCCAGGTGTCCGTGGGGGACAGCCGGACGGGGAAGGGCCGGGAGCGGTCCTCCGGGTACTTGCTCTGGTGGAACTTGAACAGGGTCTCCCCACTGGGAAGCTCGCAGACAATCTCGATCTTACCCCGGGGGTGGCTCATGGCGTAGCGCACCGCCTTGCCCAGGCCGTTCTGCCGGGACTTGGCGTCGTCCACAATCCGGATGCCCTCGGTGATGGGCACCTGGAAGCGGCCCTTTACGCCGGTGACCGGACGGCACTGGAAAATATAATAGGGCATAACCCCCAGCCGGACCAATCCAGAGAGGAGGGCCCCCAGGGTCTCTCCGCTGTCGTTGATGCCCCGCATCAGTACCGTCTGGTTTCGCACCGGCACGCCCCGCTCGATCATGGCCCGGAGGGCCCGGGCGGCCTGCTCCGTCAGCTCCCGGGGGTGGTTGAAGTGGGTCACCAGGACCAGGGTTTTCTTCTTCCCATATTTCTCGAAGAGGTCCAGGAACTCCGGGTCCCCATAGATGCGCTCCGGCAGGGTTACCGGCATCCGGGAGCCAAAGCGAATCAGGTCCAGGTGCTCGATGGCGGTGAGCTCCCGGAGATAGCGCTCCAAAATGTGGTTGGGATTCATGAAGGCGTCTCCGCCGGAAACCAGGATGTTGTTGACCTCCTTGTGCTCTGAGACATAGGACACGGCCTCGTCCACCCGCTTGTTCAGCTCCGCGTCAGTGAGGCCCACCATCCGCTTGCGGAAGCAGTGGCGGCAGTACATGGCGCACTGGTTGGTGGAGAGAAGCAGGGCCGTCTGGGTGTACTTGTGCTGGAGCCCCTCAATTTTGGTGTTGTCCGCCTCGCCGCTGGTGTCCGTCTCTCCTCCGGCCTCTAGCTCTGACAGGGAGGGAACGCACATCCGGCCAATGGGGTCCTCCGGGTCCTCGGGGTCCACTAGGGACAGGTAATAGGGTGGAATCAGCATGGGATACCGTTCGATTACCCCGGCATAGCGGGTGGTCTCCTCCGGCGTCCATCCCAGGATGGGCGCTAAATCCTCCGCCGTCCGGTATCCGTTCCTCAATTCGTTCTGCCAGCTCATTCGCTGCCACCACCTTTCTAAAAAGATAAAAAAGCGCAGACCCGGCCCTGACCGTCCGGCTCCTGCGCTTTACATAAACGTTGTTTTGATCTTTTCAAATAAGATAAATCCAATCAGATAAGACGCTTAAACGGTGTTCATATAATGCCGAATGGTCCTCCCAAATTACGCGGCCCGGCGGCGGGGCACCGGAAAACAATGCGCCGCAAGTGTTGTTTTATATATTATAGCCGAAAATCCCAGAAATTGCAAGTCCAGTTTTGTACTGTGCACCGAGCGCTCCAAGGCGGCGGCCCCTCCTGACAGCGTACGCGGCAGGATACGCCCCTCTCCTTCCGCCGCCTTGACAAGGGCATTGTCCCCTTGCTATACTTACCAAAATGAAACCCATGGATTTCCCTGGCGGAGGCCCTGCTCATGAACGAAGAACCCCGTTTCCCCTCCCGGCGCGGCTGGTGGATTGCCGCCGCTGCCGCCGCCCTGCTGGCGGCGGCGTACCTGCTGTTTGCCTTCTCCGGCATCCCCTTTATCGCCAAGTGGCGGACACTGTACATCGAAACCGCCATGGGCACCATGTCCCACCAGTGGCTGGCCACGGCCTTTCTGCCAAGCTCCGTGATCCAGGAGGCCATGAAGGATGTGGAGGCACGGTTTCAGGACAATCTCATTGACGCCAGCGACATTGCCCAGGCTGGGCCCTCCGCGTCTCCAGAGCTCGCCGGAACGCCGGAGAAGCGGGCCGTGGCCGAATTTTCCGCCCTCTTTCCGGAGGTGGACCTGGATACCCTGCCGGAATCCGTCACCTGGGCGGACCTGCCCACCCTGGAAATGGAGCGCCTGGAGGGGGTTTACACCACCGCCGGAGACAAGGTATGGGCCATCGACGTGCTCAACAAAATTCTCATCTGCACCGTCTCCGGAGAGGGCTACCAGGGCAAGCTGGCCATCGTCAAGGACAGCTCCCAGGTCATCCTGGCAAAAAACACCCTCTCCAGCCGGGGCCAGACGGTGACGGAGCTCTGCGAGACCTACGGCGGGGTGCTGGGCATCAACGCCAGCGGCTTTTACGACCCGGAGGGCAAGGGCCGGGGAAACGTGCCCATGGGCTTCGTCCTCTCCGGCGGGGAGTACTCCGGCCAGGCCCTCAAGGGCCGCTATCAGACCGCCGGGTTTGACTATGAGGACAACTTCCGGGCGGGCCGGGGCCTGGACCTGGAGGAGATGCGGGACGCAGTGCAGTTTTACCCCATCCTCGTGCTGAACGGGGAGAAGAACATCGACGGCTCCTTCGGCATGGGCATCCAGCCCCGGACGGTCATCGGCCAGACGGCGGACAAGGCCACCCTCCTGCTGGTCATCGATGGCCGACGAGTGGGGCACAGCCTGGGGACCACCGTGTCGGAGTGCGCGGACATCCTGCTGCGCTACGGCTGCTGGACCGCCATGAACATGGACGGCGGCTCCAGCTCCTCCATGACCTTCAACGGGCGCATCATCACCAAAACCAGCAGCTCCATGACCCAGGGCCGCTACCTGCCCGACGCCTGGGTGGTCAAGGGAATCCCCTTCATAAATGTTTTAAGCTGACCCGGTAGGCCCGCAGGGCCTCCTCGTCGGCCCCGGCAATCAAGCGCTCCAGACCGCCTGCCAGCCGCTCCCTGTCCTGGGGCAGCTCCCCCTGGACCCGGACCAAATTGGAGGCCCCGTCCGTCTCAAAGCGGGTGGGAATCTCCAAATTCTCAATCAGAGTTTTCAGCTCCTCCAGCTTTTCCAGCTCGCTTTCCTCCCTCCAGCGGCCTGCCTGGATTTCCCGGTACAGCTCTGAATTTGGGAAGATGGTCAGCATGGAGGACCCCACCCGCCTGGGGCGGGTCTGGTTGAAAACCTCCGCGCTTCGCAGGGCTCCCTCCACCCCTCGGCCCGCGCCGGAGATGCCCGCCAGATAGAAAAAGCTGTAGGACATCCCCGCCTCGTCCAGGCGGCCCGCCTGTTCCACCACGTCCCGGGCCCGATAACCCTTGTTCATAAAGGCCAGGGCCTCTTCATCCCCGGTCTCCACCCCCAGGGTAAGCCCGTCATAGCCCAATTCCCGGAGGCGGCGGAGCTCCCCGTCGCGTTTGAGTCTCACGTCCGTCACCCGCGCGAAGCAGCCAATGGTCTCCACCGTGGGAAGATATTGCCGGACGCGCTCCGCGATCTCCTCCAGCCGCCGGGGCAGCAGGACGAAGGGGTTGGCTCCCACCAGAAAGACCCGCCGGGGCCCCTGGGGCCTGGGGAGCCCCTGGAGCCGGGCGGAAAGCCGGGCCATGGGGTCCGTGCCCCAAAGCTGGGCCTCCTGGAGGTCCGCCTCCACCTCCTCCAGGGGGGACATGCGGAAACGAAAGGGCAGGTCCTCGTACAGGGCGCAGAATTTGCAGGCGTGGTGGGTACAGCCCGCCGTGGCCTGGAGCAGCAGGGATTCCGCCTCATAGGGCGGCCGCCAGATGGTTCCATGAAAGTGCATAAACACGGCTCCTTTCCAATTGGATTCTGCCGCCATCCTACTCCTAACCGCGGCCTGTCGCAAGTACGCAATTTTTTTGGAATTAGTACCCTTTTTTGTACCAAAGGAGGTTCCCATGGACAAAAACAAATTCCAGACGCCGGATATGATGGCCCGCTGCGTCCCCATGGCCAGCCTCCAGGCGGTGCTGGGTGGCAAGTGGAAAATCCTCATCCTCTGGTATGTGTCCTTCTACAAGGTTCAGCGCTTCGGCCAGCTCCTGCGCCGCCTGGACGGCATCACCCAGTCCTCCCTGACCAAGCAGCTCCGGGAGCTGGAGCGGGACGGGTTTTTGCGCCGGGAGGTCTACGGGGAGGTGCCGCCCCGGGTGGAGTACTCCCTGACGGAGCTGGGAGAGAGCTTCCGGCCCATCCTGGAGCAGATGCTCCAATGGAGCGCGGAGCGGCTCTGCCCGCCGGGTTATGTTTCCCCTTACGAGGGTCCGGACCAGTGAAAAAACGCCCGCTGTCGGAAGACAGCGGGCGTTCTTCTTTTCAGAACACAGGGGTAACGGTTCGCGGTCAGCCAAGCTCAGCCGATGCCGCCCAGTATGGCGCCGGCCACCAGGGCGATGAAGCACATGACGATGAACAGGTAGCCCAGATACTCGAACCATTTGCCGACAGGCTTCTTGGCGCCGTGGTTGACCTCTTCCAGGGCCTCCTTGCGGGGCAGGACGAAGAAGAACATAATGGCGGCGAGACCAGCTCCCAAGGGGCAGATGTAGATGGAAACCACGTCCATCCACTGGGAGGTCCAGGGCTGAATCAGCAGGGCCACAATCACGCCAACGATGCCGATGATCCCCACGGCGGGAAGCCGCTTCAGCTTGAACTGCTCCTGCATAGTGGCCACGGGGGCCTCGTACAGGTTGATGATGGAGCTGATGCCCGCGAAGAGGACGGCCACATAGAAGATGATGCCGATAATCCGTCCGCCGGGCATTCCGTTGAGGATGTTGACCAGATAGACGAACATCAGGCCGGGGCCGGGGGTCACGTCGCTCATGGCAAAGCCGGACGCGCCGATGGCGGGGATGATGACGAAGGCGGCCAGCAGGGCGGCCAGGGTATCAAACAAAGCCACACGCCGGGCGGAGGAGGGGATGTCCTCGTCCTTGGGCAGATAAGAACCATAGATAACGGAGCCGTTGCCCGCCACGGACAGGGAGAAGAACGCCTGCCCGAAAGCGTAAATCCACACCTGGGGGCTCACCAGACCCGCGGGGTCCAGGGTGAACAGGAACTTATAGCCCTCGGAAGCGCCGGGCTGGAAGCCGATGTAGACGGCCAGGATGACAAACAGGCCGAACAGGACGGGCATCATGATCTTGTTGGCTTTTTCAATGCCGTTGGCCACGCCCAAGGCCATAATAATCATCGCTACCACCAGGCCGATGATCAGCCACATGCTGTTGCCCACACCGAAGATTCCCCCCTGGAGCATCATGCTGACGGCCTCGCCCAGAGTCGCGGCCTCGGGAGCCGCGCCACCGAAGGTGCCGCCGATGGCGCCCATATCCTGACCCAAGGCGTACAGGCTGCCGGAGAGGGACATGAAGGTGTACTTGAAGATCCAGCTCATGACCACGGTGTAGCCAATGGCCAGCATCATGGAGCCGAGGATGGGAATCAGGCCGATGGCCTCGCCCAGCTTCCGGTTGCCGTTTCTCGCCTCGGTAGCATGACCGAATGCGCCGATGGGGCCCGCCTGGGCCCGGCGGCCCAGGGCGAACTCCTCCATGACGCCGGAGTTGCCCACCAGAAGAACGATGATGAAATAGGGAATCAGGAAGGTCAGGCCGCCCCACTTGGCAACCATGATGGGGAAGCGCCAGATGTTGCCCATGCCGACGGCGGAGCCGATGCAGGCCAGGATAAAGCCCCACTGGCTCTTAAACCCGTCGCGGGTTTGCAAGGTCTCGTTGCTCATGTAACAATTTCCTCCTCTTTCTCGATATACACACAACCGCCGGCCGAAAAACGAGAAAGAGAGGGCTGTCCGCCGGGTCCACGTCATTTGACTTTGGAACAGGGCGGACGCCCTCTCTAAGCTGTACACTCAACCTGCGGTACAGCGGCACTTACTTTTCAGGGGGGGGCTTACTTCTCCTCGTTGGGATAGGGCTCGAGGAAGGCGTGGAAGTGGCGCATGGGCAGCTTGTGGCCCCAGACGATGCGCATGTTGGGGATGCTCTCCCGGTCCTCATAGAGGGCCTTGACAGCGGCGATGACGTAGTCCAGGTGCTCCTGGGTCAGGCGGTCGCGGTCAATGGCGAACCGGACCACGTTGGCAAGCTCCGCCTGCTGCTCGGGGGTCTTCAGGTCGTACTCCATGGAGTAGTCGCCAAGCTCCGAGACGCGGATGCCGTACCGGCGGATGAGCTCCAGGGAGAAGCCCTCTCCGGCGAAGGTGTCGTGGCCCCGCTTGCCGTCGAAGAACTCGTCCATGTTGATATACACCGCGTGGCCGCCGGCGGGCAGAACCACGCCCTTGACCCCGGCCTTGTAGAAGCCCTGGGCCAGATACTCGCACTGCTTCACGCGGCCGTCCATGTAGCGGAAGTCGCAGCTCTCATACAGGCCGCAGGCCAGGGCCATGATATCCCGGCCGCTCATGCCGCCGTAGGAGTCGTTGCCGTAGCAGGAGATCTGCTTGACCTTCAGCAGCACGCCCACGTCGGTCTTGACGCTTCCGTCCTCGTTGAAGTCGGAGAACTTCTGCCAGAACAGGCCCTTGTCCCGGAAGGCCAGCATACCGCCCATGTTGGAGTGGCCGTCCTTCTTGGCGGACATGGAGAAGCCGTCGCAGTAGGAGAACATTTCCGTGGCGATCTCGGCGATGGATTTGTCCTCATAGCCGGGCTCGTTCATCTTGATGAAGTAGCAGTTCTCCGCCCAGCGGGCCACGTCGAAGATCAGGGGGATGTCATACTTCCGGGATATCCGGTGAATCTCCTTGATGTTGCCCATGGAGACGGGATGGCCGCAGATGGGGTTATTGGTGATGCAGGTGAAAATCAGGGGCACATTCTCGGGGCCGACGCCCTGAATCAGCTGCTCCAGCTTGTCGATGTCCATGTTGCCCTTGAAGGGGTTTTTCTCATATTTGCCGCCCTCGGGAACTTGATACAGCAGCTCCTTGTGATAGAGGTTGCGGGGGATGGAGCCCATCTGCTTGATGTTGCCCTCGGTAGTGTCGAAGTGGCCGTTGGAGGGGATGGTAAAGACCTTGCCGGGATGGCGCTGGGCCAGAATCTTCTTCACAATCTCCATCAGCACGGACTCGGCGGCCCGGCCCTGCTGGATGATAAAGCTGTTGGGGCGCTCCATCTGCGCGGCGCCGCCGTTGAAGAGGCCGCCCTCATACTCGCACAGGTACAGCTCGTTCATCATCTTCTCCACGTCCCGGCAGTCGGTGCGCACCAGGTCGATGGACTTCTTCCAGTTCTTCTCCCCGCCCCGCTCAAAGATGTCGCGGAAGGTATCCAGCAGGACATAATAGCCGGTGTTCCGGCCATAGGCCTCGTCGCCCAGGAAGAGGGTGGCCCACTGCTGGTTGGTCATGGCGGTGGTGCCGGAGTCGGACAGCATATCCACGGTCAGCATTCCGGAGGGGAAGGCGAACTCGTTGTAATGCGTGGCCTTCAGGGCCCGCTCACGCTGCTCCACGGTGACGGTGGGCAGGTCGCGGACGGCGAAGGTGAAGTGATGGGGAGCGGGAACGTCCAGGGGATAGTGCGTCATGTTCTTGTCCATTTTGATTTACCTCCATAAAGTGTGGCTTTCGCCAGATGTTCAGGAGGTACCCCGGTCGTCGCCGGTCCGGCTTTCCCATGGCCGGACGGGGCGCCTAGCGGACAGTACCTGGTGTGAGGGACGGGGCTTTGCGGGCGCTCCTGGGAAGGGAGCAAAGGAGCAAATGACACAAAAATGGCTGCATTCGCTTCTTAATGTGAGGTAATTTTATCAGCACTCCTAAAAAATGTCAATCCCTTTTGTGCGTTTTGTATGAATCACTATTTTCCTGATATAATTTTTATGGAAAATATAAATAGCCCTTGAAAGGTTGATCTTTCTCACGATGAGAAAAATTTTTTTTGACAGAGGTTCCTTTTCGGAATATAATACTAAAATGAGGAAAAAAGAAAGAACGGATTCCCCCGCGGGAAGGAAAGGAGGCTCCTATGCCGGATACCGCCAACGCCCTGCTGCGCCAGTACGTGAAGCTGACGGAATTTCTGGGCGCCGCCCTGGGCCCGGACTATGAGGTGGCCCTCCACGACCTGACGGACAAAAACCGCTCCATTATCGCCATCGCCAACGGCTACATCAGCGGCCGGGAAATCGGCGCGCCGCTGACCAACATGGCCCTGAGCGTCTTGAAGGACGAGAGCTATGAGTGGCAGGACTACCGCCTGCACTACTCCGGCGTCTCCGCCGCCGGGAACGCCCTGCGCTCCAGCACCATGTTCATTAAGGAGGACGGGAAGCTCATCGGGATGCTCTGCATCAACTTTGACGACAGCCGCTTTCAGAGCTTTGCCCAGCAGGTCCTGACCCTCTGCCACCCGAACCAGTTCGTTCAAGCCCTGGAACAGCCGCCGGAGGGCGAACACGCCCCCCGGCCGGAGACCTTCCGCAACTCCACCGAGGCCGTGGCCCAGGACGCCATCGCCCACGAGCTGGAGCGCCTGGGGGTCCCGGCGAAACGGCTGACCTCCGAGGAGCGGCTGCTGATCATCGCCGCCCTGGAGGAGAGCGGGATTTTCCTGCTTAAGGGAGCCGTGAAGGATGTGGCCGCCGGGCTGGGCTGCTCACAGGCCAGCGTATACCGCTATCTGTCCAACATTCGAAAATAGAAGCGCGCAAAACGCCCTCCCCTGAGGGAGGGCGTTCGATTATCCGCTCACCGCCGTTTTTCCATACGGACGCACCCCTCCTCATCGGGCGTCCCCGCGCCGTCTGAAAAGCGGTATCCCAATTTGAGGTAAAAATCCCGGGCCGTGATGGAGGAGTGAATCACCACCCGCTCCGCCCGGAGGAAATAGGCGTCCCCCTCCAGGGTCTCCATGATCTTTCGTCCCGCGCCGGTTCTCTGGTACTCCGGCAGGACAAAAACCGTTACCAGAATACTCTCTGTCCCGCTGCCCATGTAGGGGGCGATTCCACCGCAGCCGACGGTCCGCTCCCCATGGCGGAGGACATACAGGTGCTCGTTTTCGGCCTGTTCCAGCAGGCGGCCGGGTGTATAGAGCTCCAGCATCTCTTGAATGATTGCGGGCGGGTAATCCGGGGCATTGCTGACCCGCAGGGCCTCCGCAATGACGGCGGAGGTTTCCTCCGCGTCTTGTCCTTGAAACCGCCTGACGTTGAACTCCATAACCGCGCCTCCCGTCCATTTTTCTTCATTATAGCAGACGGCTTCCTCTGACGCAAGGCTCTCTGTTTTTCCGGCCTTTGAAAATAATTATACGAAATCAGTAGAATATGATAATTGCCTCTTCCCAACGGAGCAAAAATTTAGTATAATAATAAATTAGCATTGTAGTGCCGTTCAGCAGAGAGGAATCGAGGTGCCCAATATGTCATTCAAGGATAAACTATCATCCCTTCTGTTTGGCTCCAAAAAAGAGGAGCCGGTGGATGAGACGCTTCTCACAGAACAGGAGCATACGCCTCAAGAGGCCCAGACGATCCCGGAGGTCATCCCCGACGACCCGACCCGGCTGGAAGTACCGGCGGACCACCCCATCCGCCAGCTCCACGAACTCCGCCAGAAAGAGGCCGGTGCGCTGCCGTATCCCCATCTTTGTATGGACGAGGACGGCGTGCTGCCGCCGGAGATGCTGGATAAAGAGAAAAACCGTCTGCAATCGTCTCTGAAAAGCGTCTGTGGCACCCGGCTGAAGGCGGCCAAGGGCCGGACCCGCGGCAAACACAGCAAGAAAAAAGCCGAGGAGGAAGCGGAAGCCGTAGAAGAAGAGCTGGTAATGGACGCCCGCCCCTGGTTCTATCTCTCCTCCGATAAAATCTACGCTTGGATGCTGATTTTCCCTCCCGTGGGAAAGGGTGTGGACGTCACCCGCGATATGATTTACCAGGCCTTGACGGCCCAGGGAATTTCCTTCGGCCTGAATACAGCCCTTTTGGACCGGGCAGCCCGCGACCGTGACCGCTATTTCAATCTCTACCTGGTAGCGAAGGGGAAACACGCCTTCGACGGGCGCAACGGCAACATTGTGGACTATTTTCCCCGGGCTATCCAGCGGGTGCTGGAGGTCAACGAGTTCGGCCAGGTAGACTACACCGCCCTGAACCTGATCTGCAACGTGGAGGAGGGGCAGGAAATCTGTCACCTCATCCGGCCCACTGAGGGCGAGCCGGGCCGGACGGTGACCAACCAGGAGGTCCCCGCCAAAAGCGGAAAGGCGGTGCCCCTTCCCAAGGGGCGGAACACCGAAATCACCGAGGACGGGGATACCCTCATCGCCTCCATGCCGGGCCATGTGGAATTCAGCGGCTCCTCCTTCCAGGTTAAGCCGGTGCTGGACATTGACGGCGATGTGGATTTTTCCACCGGGAACATCAAATTTGTGGGAGACGTCAACATCAAAGGCGACGTGCTCAGCGGCTTCTCCGTCAAGGCCATGGGGAACATCTATGTAGGCGGCGTAGTAGAAGCCGGCAGCACCGTAGAGGCCGGAGGCGACCTGACGGTGGTCAAGGGAATCCTGGGGGACGGGACCACCGTCATCCGGGCAGGCCGGTGCATCTTTGCCAAGTATATTGAAAATGCCACCATCTTTGTCCGGGAAAATTTGCAGACGGACTGCATTGTCAACGGCAGAATCTACTGCGACGGCGAAGTGCTTATCCGCTCCGGCCGGGGAAACATTCTCGGCGGCCGGGTCTGGGCGGCCAAGCGAGTCAGCGCCAGCGCTATTGGCGCGAAGTCGGAAGTGAAAACCTCCATCGCTTTGGGGGGGATGCCCTGCGCCACCTTGGAAAAGGACCTGGTACGCAAGAAGCTGGCAAGCCTGGCAACGGAGCTGGAGAAGCTGGACGCCCAGCTGGACAGCCCGGCCAAGACCAGCCTCATGGGCAAGCTGCGGATGAAGATATCCGTGTCGGAGAACCGATTAAAGCAGCTTGAGGAAGAGCTGGACAAGGGCCGGGCGGAAATGAAAAACCAGAAAGAGCAGGACAGCGGCCGCATGGAGTGCGGCGTGGCCTACGCGGGAACGGAGATCAGCATTGGAGACGAATTTCTTCGCCTGCGGCAGGAGACCCACCAGTGCGTGGCAAAGCTGCTGTGTGACGAGATTGTGTTGATGTGACATTCTAATAGACAAAAAGGAAACAGGCGGTGGATGCTTCACGTCCGCCGCCTGTTTGTTCATTCATTTTCTGGAGGAGTCTCCCGCCTCCAGGCCCTTGACAAAGGGTGGCATCTGGGAGATCATGTTGTCCATATCCTCAAACATGGCGCTCTTGGTGGTGCCCAGGCGGCTGGCTTGGTCAATGTGCTTGACGACCTCTTGGTACTGGCCCTTGATTCCGTCGAAGAACTGGCAGAGCACCGCCAGCTCCTGCTGAGACACCTGAATCACTCCGGAAATTTCCGTCTGCACAGCGGTCGCCCCCTCGGCGGTGGCCGTGATCTTCCGAAAACTCTCGTCGGTCTGGCCCACAACCCCTACGCCCTGGTTCAGCGTCTCCTGGGAGGACTGGATGCTGCTGCTGAGCTCTCCCGCCCGAGTTTCCACGTCGCACACGCCGGAGTCCACCTCGCCGGCCAGCTGCTTGATCTCCTTGGCCAACTCCTTCACCTGGGCGGCCACCACGGCGAAGCCCCGGCCCTCTACCCCGGCCCGGGCCGCCTCGATGGAGGCGTTGATGGCCAGGATGTTAGTCTGGTCCGCGATGGAGACGATCTTCCCCATGCATTGCTGAATACCCCGGATGGCGGATTGGAGATTTTCGAAAATGCCCGCCATCTCGTCATAGGACTCCTGGATTTTAATGGAGGTGTTTTTCAGCTCCTCCATCAGCCCCTCCGCCTCAGAGACCGTATCGCCGATCTCCTTCCGGACATGGGCAAACTCCCCTGCTGCGTCGTCGATGTTGGCGAAGGACTGGCCCAGTTCCTGAAGCTTCTCCTGGAAGTGGTCCGCCTCGTTCAGCACGCCGGAGAAGGTGCTCCCCACCAGGCTCAGCTCCGAGAGGGAGGCAACCTCCTTTTTCACCAACTCCTTCTGATATTCCCTCAAGCTCTCCGCCACGTGGAGGATCGGGTAGAGGCTCCTCTCCTTCTGAGGATGGGCCGGCTCCCGCTGGTTCTTTCCCGCAAATAACATCCCGAACTCCCCCTTACTCAAAGACCGCGCAGGTCATGGACTGATTGACAAACCGGTTGTTGTAGTGCTCTCCATAGCCCACAAAGCCGGCGTGGCAGCCCAGGGCCCCCATCTCCCGGAGATAGGTCTGCATATAGCCCCGCTCGGAGAACAGCTTATAGCGGAACAGGCAGTTTACGGAAAAGACCGCCGAGCGCCGGGGAAACTCCCGCTGAATCTGCTGGATCGTGTTCCGGGTAATGGCCTGATAATCCCCCAGCTCCAGGAGGATCAGCACGTCGGAGTCGTTGACCTGCCGGAAGCAGGCCAGCGCGTTTCCGTTGACCTCCTTGATGGAGATAATGCAGGTATCGTCCCCGTTGATTTTGCCAAAGGGGTTCTGGAAGGTCCGGGTCAAAATCTCCTCGTCCGTCACGTGGAGGATGCTCTTATAGACCTGTTTGGCGGGTTTTCCGTTCAGGGAACCGAGTATGTAGTTGGCCCGGTCCGTATCGGAGGCGATGAAGCGATAGTTCCCCAGCTGGTGGTAAATATTTTCCTTATAGGTCTTTACCCGGCCGCCCCGGTTCCGCACCAGGCCGTAGGCCACGGCGTCGGCATACACCCGGCCGTTGGCGGAAACCCGGCCCTCGGCTCCGGTGCCCCCCACCAGGGGAACGCCCCGCCTGTGGAGGACGGTATTTATCGTGGTCAGCACGCAGGCGTCGTTGCCGGCGCAGAAGTCGATACACACGGTATCGCCACCGGAGCCGCCCACCGCCCGCATATCCCGTTCCATTCGCTGGATGTACTTCACCGGCATGGTGGAAACATCCTCCAAGACGTTTGCGGCAGCCGTAACACCGTCGGTAAAGGCGATGACGCCCACTCCGTTTTCCACGATGCCGATCTGGTAGCACATTCCGACGCAGCCGATGCTGGGAACGCCGGGAAAGCGCTGCTCCAGGGCCTTGACATGGGCCTCGAACTGGTCGTTGTTGGACAACAGCATGATAAACTCAGGATTGCGGAGTCCGTTTAGAGCCTCGTCCAGGTTTCCCCGCTGGCTCATCCCATAAAATTGCTTCATGACACGGTGTACCTCCTGCCATAATTTACAGAGACTTTATTATATCGAAAAGTTTTCACCATGTCAATAACCACCGGCGAAAAGGGGGGAGGACCGGGAGGGGAGTGTCTGCCTGTTAGCAAAGGGCGGTGCGTGTAGGAGGCGGGCTCTATCCCGTCCCCTCCCCCTACGAATGGGACGCGCCCCGGAAAAGAGACAAACAAGGCGGCCTCATGGAATCCGGCGCGAGGCCGGTCCACGAGGCCGCCGTTGATGGAGCATCCAGCGCAGAGCAATCTCACCGATCCTCTCGGAAATAGGCCAGCCCCAGACTGGCGGGGGGCTGCTTCTCCTTGTTGTTGCGCATGCTGGAGGCAATCAGCACAATCACCGTCACCACATAGGGCAAAATCTTGTAGAGCTGGGTGGGCACAAAGGGCAGCACCAGCCGCAGGTACAAAATCATCAGCGCGCCGAAGAGCACCGAGCCCCAGATGGCGGACAGGGGCCGCCACATGCAGAAGATCACCAGGGCCACCGCCAGCCAGCCCACGCCGCTGAGCCCCTCGTGGTTCCACACGCACCCGGCGATGGTCATGATGTACACCATGCCACCCACAGCGGAGATCCCGCCGCCGATGACGGTAGCCAGATACTTGTACCGCTCCACGGCGATGCCCGCCGCGTCCGCCGTGGCCGGGGACTCGCCCACCGAGCGGAGATACAGCCCCGCCCGGGTGCGGTTCAGGAAGAAGAACATTCCGGCGGCCAGAATGAGCCCCAGGTAGAAAAACACGCTGTTGCCGAAAAGTATGCCGCCCACCACGGGGATTTTTTGCAGAAACGCCGGGAAGGGAGAATTCTGGAAGAAGCCCTTCAGCGTATTGCCGATGGCAATATAGCCGTTCTCCTGGACCCGCATGTACTCGCCGATAAACTGGCCCACGCCGGTGCCGAAGATGGACAGGGCCAGGCCGGTGACGTTCTGGTTGGCCCGGAGGGTGATGGTGAGGAAGCTGAAAATCAGAGAGGCCAGGGCCCCCGCCAGGAAGGCGCACAGGATGCCGATGCCCACGGCCGCAAAGCCGCTGGCCCCGGCTCCCGCCGCCTTCTCGTAGTAGAACACGCCCCCCAGGCCCAGGGCGCCGCCCATGAACATGATGCCCTCCACGCCCAGGTTCAGGCTGCCGGACTTCTCCGTCAGAATCTCCCCCAGGGTGCCGAAGAGCAGCGGCGTGCCGTAGGTGATGGCGGCGATGATAAGGGCCAGGAACAAGCTCAGAACGTTACCCATGCCGCACCTCCTTCCTCCCCGCGCCGCGGAAAATCAGCTTGTAGTTGATGAAGAACTCACAGCCCAGCATGCAGAACAGCAGGATGCCGGTGATGATGTCGGAGATGGAGGTGGGCACCGCCATGCGGGTCTGAAGGGTCTCGGCCCCCTTGCTCAAAACCGCCAGCAGGCCGGAGATGCCCACCATGGCGAAAGCGTTGAGCTGGCTGAGCCAGGCCACGGTGATGGAGGTGAAGCCCACGCCTCCGGCCACGCCGTCGTACAGCGTGTTGTTGGCCCCGGAGGCCACGATAAACCCGACGATGCCGCTGATGGCCCCGGAGAGGAACATGGTCCGCATCATCACCCGGCCCACGTTCATGCCGGCGTACCGGGCGGTGTTGACGCTGTCGCCAATGACCGCGATTTCGTATCCGTGTTTTGTGTGGTTCATGTAGATGTGCATGAAAACCACCAGAACCAGCACGATGATCCAGCCGCAGTGGACCCCCAGCACCCGGGGGAGGCAGGCGGCCTCGTCAAACTGGGGAATGATCTGGGAGCCCTTCCGGCCCTCCCAGGGCCCGCCTTGGAGCCAGCGGACCACGCCGATGATGATATAGTTCATCATCAGGGTGAAGAGAGTCTCGTTGGTGTTCCACTTGGCCTTGAAAAAGGCGGGGATCAGGGCCCAGAGGCCCCCGGCCAGCGCGCCCGCCAGCCCCATCACCAGCAGCAGCACGGGGGAGGGCAGGCGGTTTGCCCAGAAGAGGGCGAAGTAGCTGGCGGCGATGGCTCCGGCGGTGATCTGGCCCTCCGCGCCGATGTTCCAAAAGCGCATCTTGAAGCAGGGGGCGATGGCCAGGGCGCAGCCAAGCAGGGGGACGGCGATCTTCACCGTCTGGCGGATGGCGCTTTTCTTTCCCAGAGCGCCGGAAATCATGGTGCCGTAGGCGGTGACGGGGTTGGCCCCCGCTAGGGCCATCACCAAGGCCCCCAGCAGCAGGGCGAAGAGGATGGACCCACACCGGACGCACCAGACCTTCCAGCCCTCCATGCCGTCCCGCTTGGCAAGGCGGATGAGGGGAATCTTCTTCTCGTGGCTCATGCCTTCGCCTCCTTTCCGCCCAGGCGGGTCATCAGCAGGCCGATTTGCTCCTTGGTGGCGGACCGGGCATCCACCACGCCGCTGACCTGCCCGCCACAGAGGACCAGAATCCGATCGCACAGCTCCAGCAGCACGTCCAGGTCCTCGCCCACGTAGATGACGGCCACACCCTTCATCTTCTGCTCCGTCAGCAGGTTATAGATGGTATACGAGGTGTTGATGTCCAGCCCCCGGACCGCGTAGGCGGTCATGAGCACCGAGGGGGCGCTGGCGATTTCCCGGCCCACCAGCACCTTCTGCACGTTGCCGCCGGACATCCGGCGGACGGGGAAGTCCGTGCTGGGGGTCACCACCTCCAGCTCCTTCCACACCCGCAGGGCCAGCTCGTTGGGGTCCTTCCGGTTGAGGAAGACCCCCGGCCCCTTTTTCCAGGAGCGGAGCATCATATTTCCCGTCATGCCCATAGAGCCCACCAGGCCCATGCCCAGCCGGTCCTCGGGGACGAAGGCCATGGCCACCCCGGCCTTGCGGATCTGCATGGGGGTTTTGCCCACCAGATTGGCGGGGGCCCGGCCGTCCGGGGTGTAAAGGACCTCGCCCTGGTTCACCAGGCAGAGGCCGGAAATGGCCTCCAGCAGTTCCTTCTGGCCGGACCCGGCGATGCCGGCCACGCCCAGAATCTCGCCCCCCATGGCGGTGAAGCTGACGTTGTCCAGCTTCTTGACCCCCTCCCCGTCCAGAACGGTGAGGCCCTTGACCTCCAGGCGCTTCACCGGCCGTTCGTACCGGGGGCGGTCGATGTTCAGGGTCACGGCGTGGCCCACCATCATGTCCGTGAGGGCCTGGGGGCTCGTCTCGCTGGTTTTCACGGTTCCGATGTACTTTCCCTTGCGGAGGACGGACACCTTGTCGGAAAGGGCCATGACCTCGTGGAGCTTGTGGGTGATGATGACGATGGCCTTTCCGTCGGCCTTCATGGCCCGGAGCACCTCAAAGAGCTTGTCCGTTTCCTGGGGGGTGAGGACGGCGGTGGGCTCGTCCAAAATCAGGATGTCGGCCCCCCGGTAGAGGACCTTGACGATCTCCACCGTCTGCTTCTGGGAGACGGACATGTCGTAGATTTTCCGGCCGGGGTCAATGTCGAAGCCGTACTTTTCGCAGATGGCCCGGACCTTTTCCTCGGCGGCCCGGATATCCAGCTTCCCCGGCTCCTCCAGCCCCAGGACGATGTTCTCCGCGGCGGTGAACACGTCCACCAGCTTGTAGTGCTGGTGAATCATGCCGATGCCGCACGCAAAGGCGTCCTTGGGGGAGCGGATGGAGACGGGCTCGCCGTTTACAAAAATCTGGCCCTCGTCGGGGAAGTAGATGCCGGAGAGCATGTTCATCAGCGTGGTTTTTCCGCTGCCGTTCTCCCCCAGCAGGGAGAGGATTTCCCCCCGGTTTAATTGCAGGTCGATGCCGTCGTTGGCCACCACCTCGCCGAAGCGCTTGGTAATGCCTTTTAGCTCAATGGCGCATACATTGTGTTCCAAAAAACGCTCATCCTTTCTAAGAGGTCCCGGCGGGGGCCGCGCTTGCGCCGGGCGGAGTCGGGATGGAGTGGAAAAGAACAAGGGGCCCCCGCAGGGGCCCCTATCAAGTTCTTTTGTTGAGGCTGAATCAGAACGCGGAGTTCAGCCACTCGATGCCGTCAATGGACAGGGCAAAGTAGGGCGCGGACTGGAAGTAGGACTCGTGGAAGGCCCCGTCGAACACGGCTTCCTCGGAATCGGGAGTGAAGTCGCCGTCGGTGTCCAGGGCGAAGGCGCTTTCCAGAGCCTTACCCTCGATGGTGAAGGTGGAGGTGTCGAAGACCTGGAGCTCGCCGGCGCGGAGCTTGCCTTCCACTTCCGCCAGCTTCTCGGCGGTGCCGGGGGCGGCAATGGCCTCGTTCAGGTCCGTCATGACCACGGCGTCCATGTCCATGCCGTGGCACCAGTCCTGGTCAAAGCTCTCTCCGTTGGCCACGGACTCGATGGCGTACTCGAAGTAGGGGGCCCAGTTGATCCGGGTGCCGATGAGGGAGGCCTCGGGGGCGACGGAGATCATGTCGTTGTTATAGCCCGTGTGGAACACGCCCTTGGACTGGGCCGTGGTGGCGGGGGTGGTGTTGTCGGAGTGCTGGGAGATCATGACGCAGCCCATGTCCGCCAGGGCGGAAGCGGCGTTGGCCTCTTCCGTGGCGTCGGACCAGGAGCCCACGAACTGGACCTTCATGGTGACGCTGGGGCAGACGCTCCGGGCGCCCAGGAAGTAAGAGGTGAAGCCGGAAATAACCTCGGCGAAGGAGAAGGCGCCAACGTAGCCGATGACGGCCTGATCGGCGGAAATTTCCCCGTCGTCAATCATCTGCTGGAGCTTCATGCCCGCCACGATGCCCGCCAAATAGCGGCCCTCGTAGATGTTGGCGAAAGCGTTGTGGGTGTTGTCCAGGCTGTCTCCCCAGGAGGCCTGGTTGGTGCAGGCGATGAACTCGATTTCGGGATAGTCGGGGGCCACCTTCAGCATGAAGGGCTCGAAGCCGAAGGAGTTGTTGATGATGAGGTCGCAGCCCTCCTCCGCCAGCTCGATGTTGGCGTCCTCGCAGCCGGAGTCCTCTCCGATGTTCCACTTGACCACCCATTCCACGTTGATGCCGCTGGCGGCCAGGGCCTCGGTGGCGGCCTCCTTGCCCCGGATAAAGTTGTAGGTGTAGCCCTGGTCGTTTTCGTCGCCGATGCAGATGAGGCCCACCTTCACGGTTTTGCCCTCGGCGGGCTCGCTGCCGGAGTCGGCGGGCTGCTGGGTGTCGGCGGGCTTGTCCCCGGTGGGCTGGCCCTGGCCGGAATCGCCTCCGCAGGCGGCCAGGCTTAGGGCCAGAATCATAGACAGCAGCAATGCAAGAAACTTCTTCATTCTGATCTTCCTCCTTAATAAAAATATGTATGGAAGGGAGCGGGGGCCCAATCTTCCCCACTTGGTTTTATTATACAGGAAAGCGGTGGAAAGTTCAACGCGCTTTTTCAGGTTTTTGAAAATTTCCAGAAAAACGCCGGAAATCCCTGACAAGTTCCGCGAATCCTCCAAAGGGTGAAGGCCGGCAAAAGCAGAAGCTTTCTCGGATTCTCTTTGACAAATCCACAAAAATGTGGGATACTCTAAGGGAGAGAACCCCACATTACACAGGGCCTCCGGCCCTTGGAGCGACAGGAGCGGACCATGGAACAACTGAGAAAGAAAAAGGGCTTCATCTGCGATATGGACGGCGTGATCTATCACGGGAACCAGGTCTTGCCGGGCGTGCGGAAATTTGTGGAGTGGCTGGCGGAGGAGAAGAAAAATTACCTGTTCCTCACCAACTCCAGCCAGTACACCCCCAAGGAACTCCAGCAGAAGCTGGCCCGGATGGGGCTGGAGGTGGACGAGTCCCACTTTTACACCAGCGCCCTGGCCACGGCGCACTTCCTGGACAGCCAGGCCCCGGGGTGCAGCGCCTATGTGGTGGGAGAGCACGGAATCACCAACGCCCTCTATGATAAAGGCATCACCTACAACGACGTAAACCCGGACTACGTGGTGGTGGGGGAATCCTCCGCCTATAATTTGGAGCAGATCACCAAGGCCATCCGTCTGGTAAACGCCGGGGCCAAGCTCATCGGCACCAATCCAGACCTGACGGCCCCCGCGGAGGCGGGCATCGTCCCGGCCTGCCGGGCCCTCATCGCCCCCATCGAGCTGGCCACGGGAAAGAGCGCCTATTTCGTGGGCAAGCCCAATCCCCTGATGATGCGCACCGGACTGCGGATGCTGGGGGTCCACTCGGAAAACGCCGTGATGATCGGAGACCGGATGGACACGGACATTATCGCCGGAATTGAGTCGGGCCTGGACACGGTTCTGGTCCTCTCCGGCGTCTCCACCCGGGAGACCTGCCAAGAATACCCCTACCGGCCCAAGTTCATTCTGAAGGGCGTGGGGGAAATCCCCGGGAAATAAGGGCAAAGGCAGGTCGGGATTTTGCTGTTGAAAACCTGTCCTCTCCCGTGATATACTGTAGCCGCAGCGCCCGGGCCTCCCAGAAGGCGGCCCGGGCCTCCGATAAAAACTATTTGCAAGGAGAATGATCATCATGAGAACCGTCAAGATCGGCTTCATCGGCTGCGGCCGCATGGGCAGGCTCCACATGGCAAACCTCATCAACTCCGTCCCCGGCGCAGAAGTCGTCGCCGTGTCCGACCCTTACATTGATACCAACGGAGGCCGGGAGTGGTGCCAGCAGCATGGCGCCCCGAACATCTCCGACAACTATGAAAACGTGCTGAACGACCCGCAGGTGGAGGCGGTTTTCGTCTGCTCCTCCACCGACGCCCACTGCCCCATGTCCCTGGCGGCGGTGAAGGCGGGCAAGCACACCTTCTGCGAAAAGCCCATTACATACGACGTGCCCCAGATTCTGGAGCTCCAGAAGGCCATTGAGGAAGCCGGCGTGAAGTTCATGGTGGGCTTCAACCGCCGCTTTGACCACAACCACAAGGCAGTGGCCCAGGCGGTGAAGCGGGGCGATATCGGCGATCCCCATATTGTCACCGTCTCCTCCCGGGACCCCGAGCCCCCCACCATGGAGTATGTGGCCGTCTCCGGCGGACTGTTCTATGACATGATGATCCACGACTTTGATATGGTGCGCTACGTCACCGGAGCCGAGGCTCTGGAGATTTCCGCCGTGGGCTCCTGCCTGGTGAATCCCAAGCTCCAGGAGGAGTCCGGCGTCCCCGATGTGGACACCGCCGTAGTGACCATGAAAATGGACAACGGCTGCATTGCGGTCATCAACAACTCCCGCCAGGCGGTCTACGGCTATGACCAGCGGGTGGAGGTGTTTGGCTCCAAGGGCATGGTCTCCGACGGGAACGACCTCCACAGCACCGCCGCCATCATGACGGCGGACGGCTGCCGGACGGAAAAGCCCCTCTGGTTCTTCCTGGAGCGCTACACCCAGGCCTTCATCGACGAGGCGGCCAGCTTTGTGGACGCCATCGTCAACGACAAGCCGGTGGAAACCGGCGTGGTGGACGGCCTCATCCCCGTGCTGATGGCCAAGGCCGCCACCGAGTCCTGCCGGGCCGGCGGCAAGTTCGTCAAGGTGGAGCGGCCTTAACCAATTGGAAACCCCGCCAGCGCGCGGTCACGCAAAAAAGCGGAGGGGAGCGATTTCGCTTCCCTCCGCTTTTTTCAGCTGTTCGAAACGGGCGCTCAGGCGTGGCGATACGCCTTGCGGCAGAACATGCCGCCCTCCGTGCTCCGGTTCTTCCGGCCGGCCTCCTGCTTGCGCAGGCGGTCGAATCCATCCTCGACCCCGGCCTTATTCATATTGGAAGTGAGCATCAGGCTGCCAAAGCAAAGGGCGCCGGCTTCATCAAACATCTTCTGAAACATGGTTCTATCCTCCTGTTTCCTGGAAGGCTCCCGCCTTCCGCGTCGTTGTTGGTAGGTTCCCTCCGGTTTCGCGCTCCCCGGAGGATGGCCTTAGTATAGCCTCCCCCCCTGCTCTTGGCAAGAATCAAACTGGGCAAAGTTTCCGGGCGCGCCGCCTTGAAATTATACTTCTTGCACAAAAAAATATGCTATTTTCCGTTATTATAACCAATTCCGGTTTGCAAACGCCGCACACTTTCGGAAAGCGGGGGAAGTTGGAATCTATTTAACATTTCAACTGTTTTTGAAAAGCGGAGAGATAACATTCCTCATCTTTTTGAAGCTGGAAAATATAGGCATTTTGTACCAAAAACCGACATTTTAGTCTGCGATAATTGAAGCATATGTCGTAATATTGTACAAAATTCAAGCCATCTTTTTGACATCCAATGTTTGAAACCAACATATATTCCGTTCTTCCAAACATTTCTCCATCACATTTCCCCGGTTCTTCTGTTAAAATCAGATATAGAAAGACGGAGGGCCCCGCCGTTTCACAAAGTATGCATGAGAATGAAGGAGGAACCCACAATGACAACCCCGGACACCCAGACCAGACGGCTTCCCGCCAGCCAGAAATACGCCTTCGGCATCGGCGCCATCGGCAAAGATGCCATCTGCAACCTCGTCGGCGCTTTCCTGATGCTGTACATGACGGATACCCTGGGCCTGAGCGCGGCCTTTGCCGGCGTGCTCCTCGGCGTCGCCCGAATCTGGGACGCCGTCAACGACCCCATGATGGGCATGATTGTGGACAACACCCACACCCGGTACGGTAAATTCCGTATCTGGCTTATCATCGGCACTCTGATCAACTCCGTGTTCTTCATCCTGCTTTTCACCACCTGCGGCATCACCGACAAGGGGACCCTGATGGTCTATGTGTCCGTCATGTATATCCTCTACGGCATGACCTACACCATCATGGATGTGCCCTACTGGTCCTGGCTGCCCAACCTCTCCAGCGACCCCCGGGAGCGGGAGTCCATCTCCGTCATCCCCCGCATCTTCGCCTCCATCGGCGGCTTTCTGGTGTGCACCTTCGGCTTGAACCTCATCAACTACTTCAATGAAATGGCCGGGGACCAGACCGTCATGCAGACCCAGGACAACGGCCAGGTGCTGAACATCTCCGTCACCGGCTTCACCTACGCCGCCGTGGCCATCGTGGTGCTGTTCATCGTCTGCATCGGCATCACCTGCGCCGTGGTCAAGGAAAAGCCCACAGTGGGAGAGGGCAAGGCGGAAAAGACCAGCCTCAAGGAAGCCTTCGCCATCATCATCAAGAACGACCAGCTGGTGGCCTTCATCGGCCTGCTGCTGACCTTCAACCTCTGCACCCAGATTCTGAAGGCCTTCGCCGTCTACTACTTCAAAGAGGCCTGCGGCAACGCCTACCTGTACTCCATCTTCGGCTATGCCATCATTGCCGAAATGGTGGGCCTCTTCCTCTTCCCCAAGATCGCCAAGAACATGGAGCGCGAGAAGGTCTACCTTCTGGCCTGCGCCCTCCCGGTTGTGGGCCTGGTGCTGCTGTTCGCCCTGGGCTATGTGGCTCCCTCCAGCACCGCCGGCGTCATCGCCTCCTGCGCCTTCATCTTCTTCGGCTCCGGCCTCTCCCTGGGCACCACCACCTGCTGCATCGCCGACGTCATCGACTACGGCGAGCTGAAATTCGGCAAGCGGAACGAGTCCGTCACCTGCTCCGCCCAGACCTTCCTGATGAAGGCCGCCTCCGCCGTGGCCGCCACCCTCACCGGCGTGGGCCTGGATGTCATCGGCTACAATCCCGAGGCCTCCGGCGCTCAGTCCGCCGGCACCATCATGGGCATCCGCTTCCTTATGTTTGCCGTGCCCATCGCCCTGGCCATCCTCAGCTTCCTGATTTACAAGACCCAGTACAAGCTGAAGGGCGCGCACCTGGACCAGCTGACGAAGGACGTCAACGCCCTCCACGCCAAGCAGGGCCGGAAGTAAGCCCAATACCGTATACCGCATAAGGAGGACCCTTTATGAGCATCGCCTACCACGAGAGCACGAAAACCTTCCACCTGACCAACGGTCAAATCAGCTACATCATGAAGGTGCTTCCCAACGGGGCCCTGGGGCAGCTGTACTTTGGAAAGGCCATCCGGGACCGGGAGAGCTTCGACCACCTGCTGGAGATGAAGCACCGCCCCATGAGCTCCTGGGTCTTTGAGGGGAACAAGCTCTTCTCCCTGGAGCACACCCGGCAGGAGTACCCCTCCTACGGCTCCACCGACTACCGCCATCCCGCCGTGCAGATTCTACAGCCCGACGGCAGCCGGATCACGGACTTCGTGGTCCAGTCCCACAGCGTCACCCCCGGCAAGCCCGCCCTGGAGGGCCTGCCCGCCACCTACTGCGAGTCCGGCAGCGAGGCCGAAACCCTCACCGTCCGTCTGCGGGACGAGCTGCTGGGGGTCTCCCTGGACCTGAACTACACCCTCTTCGCGGACCGGCCGGCGCTGGCCCGCTCCGCCCGGCTGGTGAACGAGGGGGATCTGGACCTCCACCTCACCCACGCCATGAGCCTCTGCCTGGACCTCCCCGACCGCGACTATGAGTTTGTCCACTTCTCCGGGGCCTGGTCCCGGGAACGCTGGATGAAGGTCCGGCGTTTGGAGCAGGGCATCCAGTCCGTGGAGTCCGCCCGGGGCAACTCCTCCCACAACCACAACCCCTTTGTCATGCTCCGCCGCCCCGGCACGGACGAGGACCAGGGCGAGGTCATCGGCCTCTCCCTCGTCTACTCCGGCAACTTCCTGGCCCAGGCGGAGGTGGACACCTGGGATACCACCCGGGTCACCCTGGGCATCAACCCCTTCGGCTTCGACTGGAAGCTGGCCCCCGGAGAGTCCTTCCAAACTCCCGAGGCGGTGATGGTCTACTCCCACGAGGGCATGAACGCCATGAGCCGCGCCTTCCACCAGCTCTACCGCAGCCGCCTGGCCCGGGGCCGGTGGCGGGACAAACCCCGGCCCATCCTCATCAACAACTGGGAGGCCACCTACTTCGACTTCACCGAGGATAAGCTGGTGACCATCGCCGAGGCCGCCCACAAGGACGGCGTGGAGCTCTTCGTCCTGGACGACGGCTGGTTTGGCGCCCGGCGCAACGACTTCGCGGGCCTGGGGGACTGGACCCCCAACCGGGACCGCCTGCCGGAGGGCCTGGCCAGCCTGGCCCGGCGGATCAACGACCTTGGCATGCAGTTCGGCCTCTGGTTCGAGCCGGAGATGGTCAACAAGGATTCCGACCTCTACCGGGCCCACCCGGATTGGATCATCCACGTCCCGGGCCGCCGGGAGTCCCATGGCCGGAACCAGTACGTGCTGGACTTCTCCCGGCCCGAGGTGGTGGACTGCATCTATGACCAGATGGCGAAGCTCCTCAGCGAGGCCAACATCTCCTATGTTAAATGGGACATGAACCGCAGCATCTCGGAGCCCTTCTCCGAGGCTCTGCCCCCGGACCGGCAGGGAGAACTGTTCCACCGCTACATCCTGGGCGTTTACCGCCTTTACGAGCGGCTGACCACCATCTTCCCCCATGTCCTCTTCGAGTCCTGCTCCTCCGGCGGCGGGCGGTTTGACCCCGGCATGCTGTATTACGCGCCCCAGTGCTGGGCCTCCGACGACTCCGACGCCGTGGAGCGGCTGAAAATCCAGTACGGCACTTCCTACTGCTATCCCATCAGCTCCATCGGGGCCCATGTGTCGGCGGTGCCCAACCACCAGGTGAAGCGGATCACCCCCTTGGCAACCCGGGCCAACGTGGCTCACTTCGGCACCTTCGGCTATGAGCTGGATTTGAACAAGCTCACGGCGGAGGAGCGGGAGCAGGTCCGGCAGCAGATTGCCTTTATGAAAGAGTACCGGGAGGTTCTCCAGTTCGGCGACTTCTACCGGCTCCGCTCTCCCTTCGACGGGAACTTTACCTCCTGGATGACGGTGAGCGGGGATAAGAAAACCGCCCTGGTGGGCTGGTACCGGACGCTGAGCGAGACCAACGGCTCCTGCCGCCGGGTAAAGCTCCAGGGCCTGGACCCGGACCTCTGCTACCAGGTGGACGGCGGCGGGACCCACTATGGCGATGAGCTGATGAACCTGGGCCTCGTGACCACCGACAGCGGCGCGGGCGAGTGCCAGCCCGGCGAGCGGCCCATCTGCGACTTCGATTCTCACATCTTCGTGCTGAAAGCGTGAAAACCGGCGGATCCCTTTTCCGAAGGTCCGCTCTCCCTGCCCCTATAGACGGAAGCGGGCCGCCCCAAGGGGAACCCTGATAAAGAAATTTTCTTGACGGGAGACAACCGCATGACGCAAGCGCGTCATGCGGTTGTCTCTTTCTCATACTTGCTGTACTCCGGGGACAAGTCGATCTCCCCAATAAACGTATAATGCATCGATCCGCTGAACACGGTACCCGCTGGGCTTGTCCGGGGCGTGAACCACCACCTTCTTCACAAACTCCCGTAGAATTGCCGGGGTCAGCTCGGTGGGCTCGGTGTGCTTCTTCACAATCTTCAGAAAACTCTGGATATTGACGGCCTGGGGTTCAGCGGCATTTACGATAGCCCGGAGGTTTTCAACAGACTGTTTCAAGTCCGCCTGTTCCTGCTCGTAGCCCTCGGACAGCTTCGCAAAACGTTCGGCGTCCAGTTTGCCCATAACGTTGTCCTCCAATTTCTTTCTGAGGAATTCAACCGATTCAGGGCATCCTGTGTTTAGAGGTGATGTTATGCGAAAGGTTTCCGCAATTGCTATTGCAATTTTTGCTGTTATCTCAATATTGCTATCGGCCAACGCCGCCGCCCCCTCAAAAGAAACTGGTCAGCTTTGGCCACCAAGATGAGCAATAGCGGCCTGCCCTCATTCACTTTCTATGCATGGCTTCACTCTTTCGCGGCTTTGTCGGAATTTAAATATTTTCGCTCCAGCAAATTTATGGATTGCCGTGTCGGAGCGAAACCAAATTCATACAGATCCCGATAGATTCGCGGAACCTTTTTAAGCCGGAAATTCATATCCGCCAGGTCGAAGGAGGATAAGTCCAGATCATCCCGGCCCAGTCAGGCTCGAAGTTTTCCTGTATGGGGTAAACCATCTGAAAAAGATATTCTGCCCGCATTTCGTACAAAGTCATTACAATGTACCCCAAGTGCGCCATGGTAATATTTCCAAAGACCTGAAATCTCCGCCATATTTTTGGCGTGTAATCGCCGGATGGTGCTCCTGTAGCAAAAATCTCTCTAACTCCCCCTGGTTCTTAACCTGTTTCCCAGAAAACAAATCCGCTATAAAGGTTTTCTGGAGCAGAACATCCCCCACATATTTCTCGTTTCTCAACAGCTTGCTGATCGTCTCCCGGCTCCAGTGGGGTTTCCCTGTTGGGGAAACAATTTTGTTTTCATACAGCTATTTTAAAACGGCGCCAAGACCACTTCCGGCAGCCCTCATCTCGAATATCTTTCGAACAATTTCAGCGTCAGGTTCATCAATGACCAGCCTTTCATCATCTCCGCGCTTATACCCAAAACACACAAATCCAGCGTATCCCGAGATGCTTTTCTCAAAGCCTCTCTTGACCCTCATTTGATATTTCGGCTCATGTCCTCGCTCTCAGCCTGGACCAGGGCACAGTAGGCGGCCACACGAAGATGACGCGGTTCTATCGGACGATGATCTTGTGTAGGAGGAATCTCAGTCACCTTTCCCGTTCGCGTGGCCTCCCGCAGTTTTCTTCATTATATCAAACTGTCTTCTGGAACAGCCCCCGCCCGGTATATTTTTCATTGGAGAGCAGCTTGTCGATGGCTTCCCGATTCCATCTTGGCCTGCCAGTGGGGAAAGGGATGCCCTGTCTTTCCAAACCTGCGGCAATTTTCCCAAGGCTGTCGCCAGCAAGATAGCGTTCAAATATCCAGCGCACTACCTTCGCCTCGTCAGGATTCACTGTCAGCTCACCATCAGGATTAATATCATACCCATAGCACTCGCGCTTGGCCATTTTGGAGCTGCCATCCTGAAGCCCTTTTCGGAGGTCGGCCTTAATGGCTTCACTTTTTTGTATCACATTCATTATAATTCTCCTTTTACAAATAAAAATACCGCAGTAAAATTACTGCGGCGCTAAGATTTTATGCGAGTATATATAAGAGTTGACAGTGCCGAATACTTTCGAGGCTGTGATTTTCAGGAGCAGGAAAACCAACCGCGAGCCCAACGCAGCGGGTCGCGGTTGGAGAGGAGCTGCGACAAGATGAGTGAGAGATGACTTTTAAAAAAAGTCGCCGCGAACGATATAGCGTCCGCGGCGACGTGCCTTGTGTTGACAAAAAAGATGCGTCTGTCAAATTTATATTCAAGACTCGGTCAAAAGCCCAACAGAGCCGCAATAGGAAATCTTCAACTATTCATATACGATATAATTACTTAGCTGTTCGACAACCGATTCCTGAACTTTAAACTGTTTTGCAATCTCTGCCTGGGTGAGTTTTCCTTCCATCAAACAGTCGGCAATGATCAGCGCTTTCCTAAGAGAGAAATTCATTGCAAATTTAGGATGATCTAATAGTTCTGCAATTGCTGCCGATGTCAGGGAAAAACTTTGCCGCCGTTTTTGTATGGTAACCTCCTTTGATTTGGCTTTGACTGTTTGCCGCAACGTCATGAAGTTCTCCTGAATACACATTTGCCTGGGCAAAACTTCCTGGAAGGCCTGCTGGCTTGATTTGGCCAGACAGTCAGATTGGCAATCCGATAAAGAAAGCTCCGCACGTTGAAATGTTTTCATGTAGAGTACCTGACCCAGCATAGTTTGCCATTTTTCTATAATAACAACCCCGTTTTTACCATTGGGTACATGTTTAGAATCCATGCGTCTCATTTTGCCGATAGGTGTCCCAGTCCAAAGATTTTTCCGCGCACTGGTTTTTGCAAAATTTTCTCCAGATATTTCCTTTTTGTTGTCGGCCAAGAGAAGCTCAGTCATCCGAATGAGGCAATCATAATCCTGCACGATTTGCCATTCGACTGGAATCCAGCTTGTTCCAAACAGCATCCCTAGCAGTCCTCCTGTCATAGAAGCGATGGTATCGGTATCCGCGCCAAAGGAAAACGCCGGAATCTTGATGCCCAGAGAAGGATTGTTCGCATATCTGGACGACAGGTAAATGGCGGCCAAGGAGGCAACATCCCCGGCGCCGTTCATCTTTGCGAAGCACTCCAGCTCGGTTAGCACCTTTTTATCATCGAGAATTAAGCCCTTTTTCAGAACCTCTTGTATATATTTGAGGCGGTTTGACATGCGTTCCAGTGTGAAAGACCATTCCGCAGAAAAATCGTAGTTGCAAAACTTCTGAGCCGTATTTATCCAGTCTCCGAAGACGCCGGAGTCAAGAGGTGCTCCCCATTCGTTTCGTCCATCAAGTACGGCCCCGACGAGTTCTCCATATTCTAAAATGCTGTCCTTTTTCAATAGGTAATCCAAAGCGTAAGCATAGCAGGCGGCCCCTAAGAACGCGCGGGGATGCCCGTGCGTAATACGGGTATTTTTTGCAATATCCAGCATTAATTTTTTAATATCAGATTTTTCTGCCGCCGCAATAACATGAGGCAGAATACGCATTGCCGCTCCGTTTCCACCCGCGTTGAAATAATCCCACACATAGTCGGACTGCCAGGGCTGGTATCCTCTTTTTAGGGTTTTGGCAGCTTTCAGTAATGCGCCGCCGCCGCCACGCTCATATCGAAGCCAAAATGGAAGTTCCTTCTCCGCAAAAAAGCGTTCCCAGTCGCCCGCGATGATGCTTCGAGCTACGGATAAAGTGAGCTGTGTGTCGTCGCTGTACTCACCGGGCAGAATTTTTTCATCGTGCCAGCGCGGATTGTTGGAGCTTCGTGTCCATTCCACAAAGTGGTCGGTAACCTCTATGCGCTTTTTCCTGTTTTTAGCGCGAGGTTCGTTTGGCCACCCCAAAGCGTCGCCGATCGCGGTGCCCAGCATAGCTCCTTTACATTTTTCTAATCGACTTGGTATAGGCATAATCAACCCTCCTCCGGCCAAACGCGTGGGGTTTCTTCCGGTCGGCGACCGCTTTTAATTAGCTGACTCCAATTAGGAGTCAGCACATCTGGGGCGATGTAAAGAGGAGTGTGGCCCATATCGCACATCTTTAGCATTGCGTACACTCGCTTTGCTACATCTTCATTTCCAAGGGCAATCCCCTTAATGTATTTCCGCGGAACATTATCCGCTATCAGAATTTCCGCTTGGCCGTCCGTCGGGCAGGCGGGAAGCATCTGCGGAGTGCGCGGATAGCGTTTGGAATTGAAAAAGATAGATTCGATCTCATCCTCATGTTCATTTATATATGCCCCTTTGGCCTTACTTGCATTACAAGGAGAAAATTTTATTCTCTTGACCTTCAGTATATCCAAACCGATATATAGGACAGCCCAATCGTTAAAAATAGGATCATAGTTTGATTTTTTCGCGGAGTTTAAAAACCAAGAATTGGGATATTCCACAGAGCAGCAAACAAAATCCAACTCACCGTCGTACCGGGCTGTGTCATTTGCATTTTTCGTATCTTGGCGAATAGATCCGCTTGCCAATACACCCCGCTCAGAAGAAATGATATGCGTTAGGCTTTGAAGTTTCGTAAAATGGCAAAGACGCGTAACGCCGCGGGACAGCAGAATATCATATGCGCTCATCATAAATCCTCCTCTCCATAGAGGTCATAGCTGTTGGAATCCTTTGGAAACAGCGAGGACAACGTTCCGCTGAAGGTCATGTAAAGTCCGTACCTGGAGCGGGTCGCGGCAACATAAAGGAGCTTTATTTCGTCCGCATAAGCGTCTTCCTTTGAAACGGCCTTTGAAACTGTATCGGAATCGGGGAGTTTGTCCTCCGTTAAGTTTGGAATAAACACGTGGTCAAATTCCATCCCTTTAACCGAATGGTATGTTGTGAGGTATACTTTCTTTTCATTTGCGTAACCAGGAGTATCCTTACTAATTTCAACAGCATTACAGCCCTGTACCCTCAAAGCCTGGGAAAAGGCGCTGATATCGGTCCAGTTTCTGCATACAATCACAGCAGACGCAATCTTTCCCCGATCAATCGCCTGTTCAACCACCCAAGACATCTCTCGTTCCCTGCTGGAGAATTCCACAAGGATTGGCTTTGGCCCTTCCGCGATTTGAGAGGTCGCTTCCACCATATCTCTGTCTTGCCGCCAATACTTTGTTTCTGTAATAGCTGTGGCAAATGCGGCAATCGATTCGGGATTTCGGTAATTGACATCGAACCGCCAAATTTTATTTGTGGTAATCCCCGAGTCACGCCAGGACAAGCGGCTGCCATAAATTTGCTGAGCCACATCACCAAAAAAGGTGAAGGAGCCGCCCTGGGCTGTAGCGGCTACCAGCGATTTGATCATCATCGGGGAAAAGTCCTGTCCTTCGTCCACAATAATATGCGTATATCTGCGCTCGCTGTCGTCCTCTTGCAGCTCATGGAAAACATAAAAAGCTAAATCATCCCAGTCATACTTCGGTCCATCTGTTTGGCGTAATGTTCGATACTCCTCATACACCGCAAAAATCCGCTTTCGATTTTCACGTTTAATATTAGAGGACGCGCGGCCGATACGTTCGGCTTCTCTATACTCAGCGAGATTATTAAATCCAAACCGCTCTATAAAAGTAATCTCATCGATAAAAAATTCCTTTGGACGTTTCAATGTTGACTCCTCCGGGTATGCCGCCCTCAAGTTCCCCAGAGCCTGTTCTATGTAGCGCTCCTTTTGCCCAGGGGACAATATTCCGTTTCTCTCCGGCAGTTTTCCCCTGGCGCCCAAATAACCGCGGGCAAACCGGTGGTAATTTTCAACCGTAAGCTTTGAGAACTGAATATGGTCAATACCCTTCATGTATTCAACTAGAGCGCAATTGAAAGTGACAAGCAAAATCCTGCCGCCACCCGGGATGTTGGCGAGATGACGGGCACGATGCAAAGCAATCGTTGTTTTTCCACTGCCTGCCGTTCCCAAAACAACGATATGTCCTTTTGCGGGAAGCGCTAAGACCTCTCGCTGTTTTCCTGTTAAGGTAATCGCCATAATCTCATCCTCCGGTAAATCCTATATATTGGCATAATATGCTATTTACTCGAGACTGACAAAATTTTAGAGGCAGTCTTTTGTGTACTATGTTAATGACATGAGATTGTTTTCATGTTAATAATACAAGTTCTTATGGGTTCCTATAGCTTCTAGGTTCCCTTATCAATAATAGCTTCATGGTTGCCAACAATCTCATATTTGTCTTGGTGACCTTCATTCTTGATTTGCTTATGATTCAAGCAGTTTTCCACAAATGTTTTTTGGCGGACTACTGTTCCTATATATTTTCATTGTTTAGGATCTTCCTCAAAGACTCTCTACTCCATACCGCCTTGCCTCTAGGAGAAGGAATGCCCTGCTCCCGCAATGTTTGCCTCGATAGGATCAATCACAAGTTTCCCAGCACGAGAGACTTTATAGCCATAACAAATGGTAGAAGCTTGGCGGAGGTTCCGCTTTGGAATCTCATATAAATTTTCTTTTAGCAAAGCTCTACATAGAGCGCCTAGAAACACTTTGTTCTCAAATGAAAGGCCGGAAAAATCAACCGGTGTTTTAGCTTTTCTTCATTCAGCGAATCATAAAGCTTTTCTCTCGATGTATTGGCAATATCTATATCTATGATTCGTCTCGCTAAGAGCGAATCAATCGAGGACTCGTACTGAAACGCCAAGCGCGCGTAGAGCTCATCGTTTTCTTTCTCTGTCATGATCCTATTCTCCCTTTTTCTACAAGTATATCAGAAAGGACAGGATATGTACAGCTTCATTCCATTTCTAGGGAAGGAGATTGGTATCTGGTCGATTTCCTCGCCATTTAAAACATATCCATATGGAAGCTTCATAATTGACTCGCTTTCTTGAACATAAATGAAAGCAGGTTTAAAGAAGAACCAATCTCCTTAAATCTGCTTGCTGATACTTGTGATATGTAATTATAGCCAGTTTCTTGCATCGGTTTTAATGCAATTTTATTAAGAAGAGCAAAGCCTGCGTATAACTATCGTTAAACGCAGGTTTTGTCTACACTGGAATAGTCGGACAATCTGGATATTTTCCATCAGCGTCCGGCTATTTCGTATCTGGAAACATGGCAGTCAAAACTTTTAATAGATTATCGGTAAACGCCCGATGCCCGCTCTCCGAAAAATGCACTCCATCGTAAGTCAGCTCAATATTCCAAGCCCCAGCGTTGGCAAAGTGGATGTTTAACCGCCGGGCCAGTTCTTTATAGCAGCCTGCTAACCGCTGGGATTCTATCAGCAGGCGTTCGTCCGGCACCCAATCCCCCGGTTCCATAGGCGGCGGAGCAATCAGTAAAATCTCAGAAGCTTTCCCTAAAAGTGCGGTTAGGAACCGCTCCATTCGCTCCCCGCATACCCCGGCGGTAAGACCGGGGCACTGTAACAGGTCGTTGCTTCCCAGCATGACCGTCAGTATATCCGGCCGCGCTTTTTGGACGGACCGCGCCGCCGCCTCAATTTCAAAATCCAGCCGGGGGACGGAGCGGCCATTCTCGCCTTGGTTAAAGACCTCCCAGCCGTCCTCCTCCAGCCTGCCCGTCCAACGGACAGATCTCGGGTAACGCCCGCCTAAATAAGACCGGGGATCATATCCGTAGGTGTTGGAATCTCCAAAGCACATGATCCGGCGTCTCACAGGGTCTCACCCCTCTCGTCTCATCGCGTTTTTGTAATTCGCGATTTACTGAATGGTGATACTTTGAATCACCGGCTGATTTTCAGGAGCGATAAAGCCGTCGCCGTCTATTGGTTCAGCGTCCGCGCAGATGGCGTCTACCACCTCCATGCCCTCCGTCACATATCCAAACGCGGCGTAGCTTCCGTCCAGAAACGTGCTGTCCTCGTGGACGATGAAGAATTGTGAGCTGGCGCTGTCGTAGTCATTGGAGCGGGCCATGGAGATTGCGCCGCGCGTATGGGACAGGCTGTTTTCCACCCCATTTTCGCGGAACTCTCCTTTGATCGTCTGTTCACTGCCGCCTGTCCCGTTTCCATCAGGATCGCCGCCCTGGATCATGAATCCCTCGATAATGCGGTGGAATGTCAACCCGTCGTAAAAGCCCTCACGGGCCAGCGACACGAAATTTTCCGTGGTCACAGGCGCCGCGGAGGCATCCAGTTCCAGGGTAATCGTACCATATCCCTCGATTTCAATGACTGCGGTGTAGGAGTTCTCCGCCGGGGGTTCGGGTTGCTGAGTCTCGGGGCCGGTTACCTCCGTCTCCGCCGACGGTTTCCCGGAACAGCCGGCGCCCAAAAGAAGCGTCAAGCAGGCCATAAATACGATAGCGTAAACTTTTTTTCTCACGATAACAGATCCTTTCGTTTGAAATTATTTAACTGTATTTATTTGCGCGTAGGATAGGCGATGAGTTTTCCGTCCTTGCTCTTCCAGCTGGAGATCCAGCGATAGGCTTCGAAGGCGGCCAGGATCACCCGTACTTCCGGTGTATTGGGGAATTTGGGCTTCTTATTTTCCGTGCATACGATCTCAAAATTCTTGTCCGCCAGGTAAGGCCGCAGGATAAGAGGCCGGCTTCCGTTAATTTATTTAAGCAGACGGCATAGACCTCTACAGGGACAAACTGGGCTTGCTCTGCCGCGTCGGCAATCGAATCCGCATGGGTCGCGGTGTAATCCAAAAACGCGGAACGAACAGTGAGAGGCTCCTGAGTAAAGGATTTCAGCAAGAACGGCAAATCGTCAGGAGCGAGATGGGCCGCTACAATGCGGGCAAGGACAGGAGTGGAAAATTTTCTGTTCCGCAAAGAAACGGTTTTAGAGAAAATGAACAACATGTTTTCGGCAACGCTGTCCTTCATCCGGGCATCCTCCAAAAGGCTTGCCAGCTCCGACTCTGTCAGCTGGACCTCATCGGTATCCATCAGCTTTGTCAAATCATCCGCGTCTTTTGACAGGACGAAATCATTCCAGAGCCGCGGATAGTCTTCTCTAATTACTGCGATATTTTCGATGGTAACGGGTACAATTCCCAGCTCCAAGACAATTTTCATCCGCTCATCAGGAATTCCGTGGAAGAGAAACTTCTTGTAGGAGAAAGTCATGCCTGCTAAGGCGGTCTGATAGCGTTCCAGGGAAAGCTTCTCGTTGACAAGAACTGCTTGGCTCCCAATCAATTCAGGCCAAAGTGCGCAAGAGGCTATGGTGTTAATGTCCGGCAAGGCGGTATCTGACCGCTGGATATACTCCTCCTTATACGGCTCAGAGAGGCTTTCGCGGTTTAGAAAATCTATGACGGCCTCTTCGCTGTCGGAAAGGCGGCTGTCGCTCTCGTGAGGAATCGCGTCGGCGTAGACATCCATGTTTCCAAGAATTCGCAGAGACAGCGGCTCCCCCGGATGGCGTAGAATGTGGGTATAACCGCGGCTTTCAGCCTCGGCGGGCGGTGTGTTCCAAAATACGGCCATGGCGGTTTTCAACATGGAAAGATTCAGCACATAGAGATTTTCAAGGCAGACCTCCCGCGCCAGGGAAATATCTTCCTCCCGGCAATCAATTTGGGAGAATCGAACGCTCAACGCTTTCAGGGCTGGTATGAGCCGCCGGACATTGTGGGAGTCCAGCTGGAGAAATTTTGGATCGTCGGAGATTCTCTCGGTCAGCCAGTTTTCCTCATTGATACGGCTGAGGCGCTCTGGAGGAAGAAAATAGAGCGCGTCCAGGACGAAAAGCCGCCATTCGCCTTCCAAAAGAATAGACTTACTTTCGCACCATATACGGAACCACTCCGGGTGTTCCCGGCATAATGCGCCGATGAAACGGAAAGCGCGAGTGGACCGCCGCCCGGTGGAAGAAATCCGCTTCCTCCAAGCGTTCCAGTACCGCATCCGGTTGATCCAGGTGGTAGACATACTCCAAAGGCGCGCGATCTGTAATGGACAGAAGAAAGTTCCGGTCCTGAGCGGTAAGGCTGTTGGGATAGAAATAGCTGACATAGGCGGCATAGTTTTCGTCGATATAGCCATTCCTCACCAGGTATTTTAGAAGACCGAAATTCTTGCTGTTCTGGATTTCCGCCAGATAGTTTTTCGGTTCATAGGAAGGGAGCTCGGGCGACCAAAAGGTGTCTCCCATTTTCGGATCAACGTCCGAAAGCACTTCCCGCAGATTCATGGTGTCCCATTTTGTCAGTTTTTCCTGTAAACTCCAGATTTCCTCCAAGAGATCTTTCTGCCGCTGAGGCGTCCATATAGGGTACGACTGGGATGATAAAATCGAAGAACTTGCTTCGGTCCGAGGCGGTGAACACGTCGTCCCGGATCAGGTAAAAAAACCGCGGCGGCTTTTTCCCTTTACGCAGCCCCAGCTTTTCACGGCTGTATGCCAGGTCGCTGATCTCCCGGAGCTTTTCAAAGATCAAGGTCACATCGTAGCGGTCTAAGTCCTCGAAAATAATGGCGTCGGCGTTGGCCTGGTCAAATAATTGGAGAACACGGTGCGGGTATTTGTCAAAATACGTATCCTCCTCGGCACTGAACAGTTCAATACCCACAAG
>CAQXTN010000010.1:0-60371 GCA_948916585.1 uncultured Oscillibacter sp.
TCTTCAGCTTTTTATACTTTTAGGTCTTGACAACTCTTGGCAGGTTTTGCAGACTCTCTTTAATAAATGAAATGGGGGAAAGGCGCGCCGTCCCGGCGCGCCTTTTCTCGGGTTCAGGGCTGTTCCTCTCCCGCCTCCCCGGACGGGGGCGCTTCCTCCGGCGCTTCCGCCGCCGGGGGCTGCTCCGCGGCCTCCTCCGGGGCCAGGATTTTTTCAGAGATCATGTGGACCTTCTTGGCCGCCGGTTCAATCTCCGGCGGGCGGGTGGAGGCGTAGGGGTTTTCCACCAGGGCGGGGTCCCGGCCCTCGATGATGGCCACCATCTCCGCGCCGGTGATCGTCTCCTTTTCCAGAAGGTACGCCACCACCTTGTCCATGTCCTCCCGGTTCTCCCGAATGACCTCCACGGCGGTCTTGTACGCCTCGTCCAGCAGGACCTTCACGGCCTTGTCCATCCGGGCGGCGGTGTCCTGGGCGCAGTCCATGCCATAGCCCCCGTCCAGGTACTGGTTCCGCCGGGAGGCCAGGGCCATCATGCCGAATTCCTCGCTCATGCCGAACATGGCCACCATGTTTCTCGCTACATTCGTAGCGTCCTGGATGTCCTGGGAGGCGCCGTTGGTCATGGTGTCCATCACCACCTCCTCGGCGGCCCGGCCGCCCATGGAGACGGTGATCTTCGCCATCAGCTCTTCCTTGGTCCGAAGCTCCGTCTTGTCCTCCTCGGGCATCAGCAGGGTGTAGCCCAGGGACCCTTGGGTGTGGGGGACGATGGTGATTTTCTGCACCGGCTCCGTGTTCTTCTGCTTATAGGCCACCATGGCGTGGCCCACCTCGTGATAGGCCACCAGCTTTTTCTCGAACTCCGTCAGGACGCTGCCCTTTTTCTCCGTACCGGCGATGACCAGCTCGAAGGCGGCCAGCATATCCTCCTGGCTCACCAGCTTGCGGCCCTTCCGCACGGCCCGGAGGGCCGCCTCGTTCACCAGGTTGGCAAGGTCCGCGCCCACGCACCCGGCGGTAGCCAGGGCTACCTTCTTTAGGTCCACGTCCTCTCCCAGCTTGATGTTCCGGGTGTGGACCTCCAGGGTGGAGATGCGCCCCGCCAGGTTGGGCCGGTCGATGGTGATGCGCCGGTCGAACCGTCCCGGGCGGAGGAGGGCCTGGTCCAGCACCTCCGGGCGGTTCGTGGCCGCCAGGAGAATGACACCCTTGGTGGGGTCAAAACCGTCCATCTCCGCCAGGAGCTGGTTTAAGGTCTGCTCCCGTTCGTCGTTGCCGCCCATGCGGTTGTCCCGGGATTTGCCGATGGTGTCGATCTCGTCGATAAAGACGATGCAGGGGGCCACCTTGCTGGCCTCCTTAAAGAGGTCCCGGACCCGGGAGGCGCCTACGCCCACAAACATCTCCACAAAGTCGGAGCCGGAAATGGAGAAGAAGGGAACCCCCGCCTCTCCGGCCACGGCCTTGGCAAGCAGGGTCTTGCCGGTGCCCGGAGGGCCCACCAGAAGGGCGCCCTTGGGAAGCTTGGCGCCAATCTCCGTGTACTTTCCGGGGTTGTGGAGGAAGTCGATGATCTCCGTCAGGGATTCCTTGGCCTCATCCTGGCCCGCCACGTCCTTGAAGGTGACGCCGGTGGATTTCTCCATATAAACCTTGGCGTTGGATTTCCCCACGCCGCCGATGCCTCCAATGCCGCCCATGCCCTTTTTCGCCATCCAGCTCATGACCAGGCTCATCACCAGGATGATGATGAAGAAGGGGGCCAGGTTCACCAAAAACAGCAAAATGGGGCTCATGGGGGGCTGGTAGTCCTGGTTGATGCGGATGCCCGCTCCTTCCGTTTGGACGCCTCCCGGCTGCCGGTTCAGCTCTTGAATATGCTCCACAATGGCGTCATAGGACTGGAGCTGGACGGTGAAGAGCTCCAGGGACAGCTTCAACTCCCGGCCCTCCCCATCTACGTGGGTGTAAACGGCGGTTCCGTCCTCCTGGGTGGATTTGGTGTATTCCATCCCCTCGCTGTTGGTGTAGACATAGCCGTCCACCGGGGTGATGATGAGGATGGATTCGCTGTTGTCAAAGTCCACCCCGGCCACCTTGCCAAAGTCCAGCATATCCAAAAACTCGCTGTACTCCAGCTCCACAGAGCTTGCCTGGTGGCCCATGCTGGTCATATAAGTGGTGGCGTAGCTTACCAGGGCCGCCAGCAGCACCGCCCAGCAGATCAGGTGGATAAAGCCCCGCCAGTTGCTGTTTTTGTTCTGGTCCGGCTTTTTCTTGTTGTTGTTTTGGTCCATGTATGAGTTGCTCCTTTCAGGGGAAAGCGCACGGTATCAGTCAAAATGTAAGACCCGGCGAAATTATATGGCAGTATATCACAGAACCTGGAAAGTCACAAGGCGGTTTCATGAAGTTTCTGTAAATTCCCGCTTTATTATCCTCCCGAGCTATGGTATACTAAGAGCGTATCGACAAAATTTTCAGGCCGGGCCTCCCGGCCGGGAAGGAATCCCCATGGAAGAACGCAAAACCCCCGCCCTCGAGGCCGACGGAATCATCGAGGGCCGAAACGCCGTCATCGAGGCCCTGCGGGCCGGGACGGCCATTGATAAAATTTACCTGCAAAAGGGCGAGACGGACAAGACCCTGGGCCACATCGCCTCCAAGGCCCGCTCCGCCGGGGCCGTGGTGGTGGAGGCGGACCGGCGGAAGCTGGACACCATGAGCCGCACCCACGCCCACCAGGGCGTCATCGCCCTCAGCTCCGTCCGGGAGTACGCCACGGTGGAGGACATCCTCCACTCGGCGGAGGCCAGGGGGGAAGCTCCCCTGCTGGTGGTCTGTGACGAGCTCTCGGACCCCCATAACCTGGGGGCCGTCATCCGCACGGCAGAGTGCGCCGGGGCCCACGGCGTCATCATCCCCAAGCGCCGCAGCGCCGGCCTCACGGCGGTGGTGGCCAAGACCTCCGCCGGGGCGGTGGCCCACGTGCCCGTGGCCCGGGTGCCCAATCTCCCCTCTTTGCTGAAGGACCTGAAAGCCCGAGGCATCTGGGTTTTCGGCACAGCGGCAGACGGAACCACCGCCCTCTACGACGCGGACCTCAAGGGCCCCGCCGCCATTGTCATCGGCAGCGAGGGCAGCGGCATGGGCCGTCTGGTGGCCGAGAGCTGCGACTTTCTGGTCAGCATCCCCATGCGGGGGAAGCTCTCCTCCCTAAACGCCTCCGCCGCCGCGGCGATTCTTCTCTACGAGGCCGTCAGACAGCGGCTTTAACCATCCCCTTCCAAAGGAGGGTATCCCATGACCCCGAAGGACGACCACCAATTGAATACCCCGGTGCCGGAGGATGATTACACCCTGGAGGAGATTCTGGCGGAGTACGGCGGCAGTCTGGAGCACCAACTGCTCCGAGAGGCCGAAGCGCCACAGGCCCCCGCACCGGAGCCCCCCGCCGTCCCGGCGGAGCCCGGCCCTCTGGGAAAACCGGAAGCACAGTCCACCTCAAGGCCTCCGGCGGAAGCCTCGCCCCCAGAGCCCCCCAAGACCCCGGACCCCCTCCAAGAGGCGGAACAGGCGGCAGCGGCGGATGTGGCCCGGCTGAACATTCCCCACCCCCGGCCCATCTCCCTAGAGGACGTGGTGGGCAGCACCGTGGACGCGGTGATGGAGGAGGCCAGAGAGCCCATTCTGCCCCCGAAGCACGGTCTCTTCTCCCGAAAGCCCCTGGAGGACACGGAGTCCCTCCCCCCGCCGCCGGAACCGGAGCCGGAGCCCGACCCGGAGCCCATCGGCCCGGAGCCCACTCTCTGGGAGGCGGCCCACGACGCCCGCCAGCTCTACATCCGCCGAAAGCACACGGTGCTCCTGCCCCTGTTTACGGCTCTGCCCCCCACGCTGTTCCTGCTTTTGGAGCGCTATCAGGTGAAGGTGCCTTACTGGTCCGGGGACCGGGAGGTCCAATGCGCGGTTTTGCTTGCCTGCCTGGTTTTGACGGCGCTGCTCTGCCGCCATGTGTTCCTCAAGGGCTTCGGCATGCTGCTGCGCCGCCGCTGCGTCGCCGAGCTGCTGGTGTCCATTTCCGCCCTGGTCTCCGGGCTGGACTGCGCCGCCCGGCTTCTGGGCGGACAAGCCGGCGAGACCATGCCCTATGCCTCCGTCAGCTGTTTGGGGCTGGTGTTCGCCCAGTGGGGCGTCCGCCGGGAGAGCAAGGGAAACTATGACATGCTCCGGGCCGCCTCCCTGGACGAGGAGCCGCCCTATCTTGTCACCAACACCCTCCAGGGGGCCTGCAAGCAGCGGGGAGCTGTCCCCGGCTTCTTCACCACCGCCGCCCGGAGCGACGCGGCTACTCTTTGGCAGACGGCGCTGCTGCCGGCCTTCCTGGCGGCGGCCCTGGTCTTTGCGGGGCTGAGCTCCGCAGGGCAGGAGCGAGGCGGGGACTTTCTTTTAAACCTCTCCGCCATTCTCCCGGCGGCGGCCACCTTCTCCCTGCCCCTGTGCTGGGCGCTGCCCTGGTCCAAGCTGTCGGAGCATCTGCAAAAAACCGGCTGTGCCGTGGCGGGCTGGTCCGGGGCCCAGAAGATCAGCGCCCGGCGGCGGATGATTGTCACCGACACGGACCTCTTCCCTCCCGGCACCGTCCAGCTCAACGGGCGGAAGCTCTATGGCGAGACCCAGGAGCAGGCCGTCTCCCTGGCGGCCTCCATGGCCCGGGCTGCCGGAAGCGGCCTGGAGCGGCTGTTCAACAATCTGGTCCGCAGCGAGGGGGGCCGCTATGAAAAGGTGGACGATTTCAGCTTCTACGAGGAGGGCGGCTGGTCCGGGGCCGTGAAGGGCGAATCCGTGCTGATGGGCGGGGCCTCCTTCATGCGGAAAATGAACGTGCGGCTGCCGGCGGACGTGAATCTGCGCACTGGCATCTTTCTGGCGGTGGACGGTGAGCTGCGGGCGGCCTTCGCCGTGAAGTACAACCCCTCGGAAAACGTGGACTTTGCCCTGAAGCTGATGCAGCGCAGCCGCATCCAGCCCATCCTGGCCTCCCGGGACCCCAACATCACCCCCTCCCTCATCAAGCGGAAATTCAGCCGGGGCGTGCACATGGAATACCCCAGTCTCTCAGAGCGCATCGCCCTCAGCGAGGCGGAAAAGGATCGGGATTTTCCCCGGGCCCTGCTGTTCCGGGAGGGGCTGCTTCCCTACGCGGAAACCGTGGCGGGGAGCCTCCGGCTGTGCAAGGCTGTCCGCCGGGCGGCGGCCATCTCCCTGCTGGGGAGCTGGGCCGGGACCCTGCTAACCTTTTATCTCACCAGCCTGGGGGCTTATGAGCTGCTGAACCCCCTGGCGCTGGAGGTTTTTCTTCTGCTGTGGACCCTGCCGGTGCTGCTGATGGCGGACTGGACGGGGCGCTATTAAAAAGGAGCTGATTCCATGGGAAAATTTGACGGCGTGCTGCTGGCCAGCGACTTTGACAACACGCTTCTCTATACGGCGGACGCCCTGCGCACCGGCGCGCCGCTGCCGCCCCTGCCGGAGGAAAACCGGAGGGCCCTGGCCTACTTCATCGCCCAGGGGGGCCGCTTTGCCGTCGCCACAGGCCGGGCCCTTCCGGCCTTCCTTCGCCATGCGGGTGATGTGCCTATGAACGCCCCCGGTGTGGTGTGCAACGGCGCGGCCATCTATGATTTCGAAAAGGGCGAATACCTGGAAACCGCCTTGCTGGACGCCTCCGCCCGCCAGCGGGGCCAAGCGGCGCTGGACCGCTTTCTCGGCGTGGCGGTGGAGGCCTATCATCTGGACAACGTGGTCCACGTGGTCCGGCCCAACGACATCTCCCGCCAGCATGAGCGCATGACCAAGGCCGCTCTTACAGAGGCCCCCTCTCTCCTGGAAACGCCGCTTCCCCTGGCCAAGCTCCTGTTTGAAGCGGACCACGAGACTTTGGAGCGGGTGCTGGCCTTTCTCCAGGACCAGGGCTGGGCGGAGGACTATGAGCTGATCTTCTCCGTCTCCCACCTGTTGGAGATGACCACCCGGGGAGCCAGTAAGGGCGGCATGATCCGCCGTTTGGCCAAGCGGCTTGGAATCTCCATGGACCACGTGTACTGTGCCGGGGACGAGGCCAACGACCTTTCCATGCTCCGCGCCGCCGCCGAAGGCTTTGCCCCCGCCAACGCATCCCCTGCCGTCCGGGCCTCCGGGGTCACGGTGGTCCGCGACGTCCGAGAGGGGGCCATCGCGGAGGTTATTGAAATTCTGGACCGGAAGTACTCTTGAAATACCGCAAGCCCGGCGGGTCCCCCGCCGGGTTTTTTCTGTCTCCGCCCCTTGCAATTTCCCGTGAGCGTGCTACAATAAACGCCGTAGTAAGCAAACGCGAGAAGACAATTTTAGAAGAGAGGGTGACACAAACAGCATGGAATGGACAATGACGGGAGGCGTCCCCGGCCAGGTCTGCCTGATGCAGGGCAACGAGGCCATTGTGCGGGGCGCGGTGGAGGCCGGAATTCACTTCGCCGCCTCCTACCCCGGCTCCCCCTCCTCCCAGGTGCTGGGAATGCTGGGCAAAATTGCCCGGGAGCGGGGCTTTTACGCAGAGTGGTCCACCAACGAGGTCTGCGCCTTGCAGGCCTGTACCGGCGCGTCCCTGGCAGGCGGGCGGGCTTTGTGCGTGGTGAAGCAGAACGGCCTTTTGTGCGTGGCGGACGCGCTCCACTGCGCCGCCCAGGCCGGGGTGAAGGGGGGGCTTGTGATCGTCTCCAGCGACGACCCCAGCGCCCACTCCTCCACCAATGAGTTTGACTCCCGCTGGCAGGCCATGTCGGCGGGCATCCCCCTGCTGGAGCCCACCACCATGCAGGAGGCCAAGGACATGATCCCCTACGCCTTCGACCTCAGCGAGAAGGTGGGGCAGATCGTGCTGATTCGGGTCACCACCCGGGTCTGCCACGGCCGGGGCAACGTGACCCTGGGCCCCCTGCCGGAGAAGCTCCGGCCCCTGGAGCGGGTGAAGGAGTGGGACCGGATGGTCTGCGTCTCCTACATGCACGGCCCCGCCCTCCAGAAGCTGGAAAAGCTCCGGAGCCTTTTTGAGGACAGCCCCTGCAACCACTACGAGGGCCCGGAGGCCCCGAAAAAGCTCGTCATCGCCGGGGGCACCGGGCGGCTCTACGGCCAGGAGGCCCTCCGCCGCCTGGGTGTAGACCAGGAGACCGGTTTTATGGCCCTGGGAACCCTCTGGCCCCTGCCGGAGAACTACATATTATCCTATCTCCGCACGGCGGAGGAGGTCCTGATTCTGGAAGAGGTAGACCCCTTCCTGGAGCGGGCAATCCAGGCCCTGGCGGGCCGGGAGGGCCTAAGCATCCGGTTCCTGGGCCGGGACAATACCATGCCCGCTGTGGGCGAGCTGGACCCGGACGTGGTTACCGCCGCCATCTGCCGCCTCACCGGCGCGGCCCTGCCCGAAAAGAAGGCCACAGGCGAGCTGGAGCTCCCCGTCCGGGAGATGAGCTTCTGCGCGGGCTGTCCCCACCGGGCCACCTTCTATCTTTTGAAACGGGCCATGCGCCAGGAGAAGCACCCCGGCGTAGTCGTCGGCGACATCGGCTGCTATTTCATGGCGGGCCAGTCCGCTGGGCAGTACGCCTGGCAGACCTGCAACTGCATGGGCTCCGGCGTCAGCGTGGCCGAGGGCCTGGGCCAGCTCACCAACTACGGCCTGGACCAGAAGGTGGTCACCATGTGCGGCGACTCCACCTTCTTCCACACCATCCTCCCCGGTCTGGTGAACGCCACCTACCACAATGCCAATATGCTTTTGATTGTCCTGGACAACTCCGCCACGGCCATGACCGGCTTCCAGCCCCACCCGGGCACCGGCCTCACCGCCATGGGGGACCAGGTGAAGCCCATGGACATCCCCAAGATTTTGGACGCCGTGGGCTGCAACGTAGAAGTGGCGGACCCCTTCGAGGTGGTCGAGGCGGAAAAGACCCTCCGCCGGATGCTGGACCAGCCGGGGATGAACGTCCTCATCATGCGCCAGCCCTGCGCCACCCTCATGACCAAGGAGCGGAGCAAGAAGCCCGTCCGGGTCTATGTGGACCAGGACGTGTGCCTGGGGGACGGCTGCGGCTGCGACAAGTACTGCTCCCGGGTCTGGGGCTGCCCCGGCAACACCTGGGACTTCAAGAAGAACAAGGCGCTCATCGACCCCGTCACCTGCGTGGGGTGCGGCGTGTGCGCCAAGCTGTGCCCCTCCGGGGCCATCAAAGTGGATAGGGGGGAAGAAGCATGAAGCTGAAATACGATCCCTTGAACATCGTGGTCTGCGGCATCGGCGGGCAGGGCAACGTGCTGGCCGCCGAGACCCTGGGCACCGCTATGTGCGACCGGGGCTGCCGGGTAGCCGTGGGGGAGACCTACGGCGCCAGCCAGCGGGGCGGCTCCGTCATGAGCCACGTCCGGGTCTCCGAGAAGTGGGACCCCAGCGTGCTGATCCCCGCCGGGGAGGCCCACATCATCATCGGCTTCGAGCCCCTGGAGACCCTCCGCATCGCCCGGAAGTACGCCGGGGCGGACACGGTGACCGTCTACGACCCCCGGCCCGTCTATCCCCTGGGCGTTCTCCAGGGCGTTCAGACCTACCCGCCCCTGGAGGAGCTCCAGGCGGAAATTGAACAGCTTTCCAGCGTGGCCCTGGCCATTCCGGCGGCGGACATCGCCATGGAGGCCGGGGACTCCCGGGCCGCCAACATCGCGCTGCTGGGGGCTTTCAGCCAGCTCTCCGCCGCCCCGCTGAGCGGGGAGGACCTGGAGAAGATTCTGGCCCAGCGGTTTAAAGGAAAGGTGCTGGAGCTGAACCGGAAAGCCTTCGCTATGGGCCGGGAGGCCGCGAAGAAAGGGGGCGCGGTGTGATGGAGACCATTCGCGTCGTGTTCCGCCACCCCCAGGGCAAGGCTCCCCTGACGCTGGAGCTGCCCCGGGATACCCGCTTTTCCGCCCTGACGCCGCTGCTCTATGAGAACCGCTTTGTGGAACAGCAGAAGCCGGGCTGGCGCTGCCTCTACCAGGAGCACCTGTGCGGCATGAAGCACACACTGGCCGATTATGTGCCGGAGGGCGCGGAGGAGATCGTTTTGGACCTCTTCGGCTTCTCCCAGGTGCTGGTGTAAAGGAGGAGTGGGAAACATGTTAAGTACGATTGCGTTAGACACCCAGGTCCTCCGTCCGGGCCTGTGCGCCGGCTGCGGGGCCTGCCAGGGCCTTTGCCCCTACTGGGGCAGCGTGGACGGGCGGACCGTCTGCTTCTTCGACTGTGAGCGGGCCGACGGCCGCTGCCAGCGCTTCTGCCCCCGGATGCCCACCGATCTGGACGCCCTGCGGAAGCAGTTTTTCCCCGAGGACACCATCCTCCCGGAGATCGGCCCCTTCCTGGGACTGTACCTGACCCGGGCCGCCGACGAATCCATCCGCTCCAAGGCCCAGCACGGCGGCAGCATGACCGCCCTGGTGGAGCTGGCCCTGAAGGAGGGCTTCATCGACGCCGCGGCCCTGACCCGCTCCCAGGGGGGCCTGAACCCCGAGGGCGTGCTGGCCGTCACGGCGGAGGAGGTCCGGGCCTGTTCCGGCTCCAGCTTCCAGGTGCCGCCCACCCTGGCGGTGCTGAACAAGGCGCTGAAAGAGGACCGGTTCCACAGCATCGGCGTGGTGGGCACCCCCTGCAAGACCTTGGCGGTCTATAAAATGAAGGCCAATCCCCTTCCGGAAAACGACAACCACGCCGGGAATATCGGCATGGTGTTCGGCCTCTTCTGCGGCTGGGGCCTGGACTGGGACGGCCTGAACGCCCTGGCGGCCAAACACGCCGACCCGGCCAAGGTCTCCCACATGGACATTCCCCCCAGCAAGTACCACTCCCTGGAGCTCCGGGAGGACGGCCAAACCGTCTCCGTCAACCTGGACGAGGTGACGCCCCTGGTCCGCTCCGGCTGCCGTTACTGCGCCGACATGACGGCGGAGTTCGCGGATATCTCCGTCGGCGGCGCCCGGAGCGCCGGCGGCTGGGACGTGGACAAGGGCTGGAACCAGATCATTGTCCGCTCGGAGAAGGGGCGGCAGCTTCTGGACCTGGCCCGGGAGAAGGGCGTGCTGGAGTTCAAGGACGCCATGGAGGGCGGCTTGGAGAAGCTCAAAAAAGCGTCTCTTGGAAAGAAGCGCGCGGCGGTCAAGAACCTCCGGGAGCTCACGAAAAAGCAGGACGATCTGGGGTACTTGAACCCCAGCCGGGAGCTGTTCCAGGGACTGTAAGAGGAATCCAAAATAGAGAGACAGGCAAACGCCTGTCTCTCTATTTTAAAAAGCCCCCATCCACCTCCCGCCCTTCGCCTAGAAGTCCAACAAGGGAGCTTCTGATGCGTGCGAAGAAATTCCCGCCACAGCGAGCTTTTCTGGAGCCACAGGCCGGTGCGCTGTTTTTTCCTCCGGCATGAATGCGGCATTATCCGGTATCGCCGGAATCGGGCATAGCCTGCCGGGCGCTAGTCTGGTGCTTTTGATAGCGCAGATTAAGCGCGGTGTATCGGCGGTACTGGTCTGAATAGAGGGCTCGATTTCTAGAGCGGCGCAACAGGAAGCTGCTGGAAATTTGATAAGCCCAATGCCATTCCCCAGAGCGCCGGCGAAATCAGAAAGCGGACGGTAGGGACTTGCATGGCCCAAAAACATCATTTTTGGGCCATCTGTGAGCATATCCCTTTAGAAGCGCGCAAAAAGCAAAATCCCATGCGGTCATTGCGCCGCAATGGCCGCATGGGATTTTGCTTGGGGTAAGCGGTCAAAATCGGTTTTTCTTTGAATCCCTTGGGGCACAACAATTCAGGAAGAAAGGCTGATGCCGGAGAGGGAAAAGCAATCACTTTGTTGTCTGCCGGTATTGACTTTCATCAGTCCTTTAAGGAGCTATTTCGCGTGCCTGATTGATTGTTTCAAACAGCTCTCTGCTTACAATCGCCGGATGGTGCTCCTGTATCAAAAATCTCTCTAACTTCCCCTGGTTCTTAACCTGTTTCCCAGAAAACAAATCCGCTATAAAGGTTTTCTGGAGCAGAATGTCCCCCCACATATTTCTCGTTTCTCAACAGCCTGCTGATTGTCTCCCGGATCCAATGGAGTTTCCCTGTTGGGGATGGAGCCTTACTCTCATACAGCCATTTTGAAATTGCTCCAAGACTACTTCCAGCAGCCCTCATCTCAAACATCTTCCGAACAATCTTAGCGTCAGGCTCATCAATAGCCAGCCTTCCATCATCTCCACGCTTATACCCAAAACACACAAATTCAGCGTAGCCCGAGGTGCCCTTCTCAAAGCCTCTCTTGATTCCCCATTTGATATTTCGGCTCATGTCCTCGCTCTCAGCCTGAGCCAAGGCACAGTAGGCGGTCAGCAGGATTTGTATTCGCCGCTCATTTAGCCGCATATCCTCCTGCGCAAAATAGACTTCTACACCCAAGCCACGCGGGTCCCGCAGCGAGCGCAGCATATCCACTGTATCGCGTCCAAAACGGCTGATAGACTTCGTCAGAATCAGGTCAATTCTCTTCTCGCGGCACTGTGTTATCATCCGGCGGAACTTAGGCCGCTCTTTCAAATTCAAACCTGTGGCTCTTTCTAAACATATTCCGGCATTTTCCCAATGAGGGTTTCCGAATTGATATAGCTAAGTATTTTGCATAGTCGTGATTTCTTTTTCTGGGTTCAATCATATCAAGAATTACAGAAGTAAAGTCGCGCTCTAATTTCCATAGCACAGATATATGGCGGTCATCGCAGTCATTGGAAGCAATATGATAGAAGTGCAATAAAAACTCCAAATTTATATGTCTGTATCCTTGATATGCAGAAGGCTTTTCTATTCCAAAGTTGCCTCTCTTTATTACATTCGGAAAATAGAATCTTCCCACCTCTATTAATGCGGATAATTCTGATAACATAGCCATTCTTTGCTCCGCGAATTCGAGTGAATAAAATTTCTCACATTCAGAATAGTGAATAATTTTCCTCATTAAGTTTACAACAGAAGAATACCACCGCAAAAGTTCTTTTCTGTAATTTTCAGTAAGTTCATATTCTTTGTATTTGTTACTATAACATATATCCCGCCAATTGCCGCAATGAATATTGTAACAACAATACCTAAGATAGCTATAATTGATTCCGCATCAAAGGCAAGGGCGGCCTGATTCGGACGGTTCCGATCTCTGAACGCTTGATCAATTACCTCCAATTCCATCTGGAGCAGACTCCCCGGGGGCACAAACTCTTTGTTCCCGACGACAGGGAAACCCACGAGGCCATCAAGGAGCTGCAGGTGTTCATTTGGCTGAACCGCTCCCTGGCCCAGAATGAAGATTCCACCCGGCCCATGACCTTCCACGGCCTCCACCACACCTACGCTGCGGAGAAGTATCAAGGCTTCATTGATGCCGGGGTTACGCTCTTCGGTGCCCGGAAAGGAGTTTTCAAGCTCCTGGGACATGGCCGGGACGATGTGACGAACATCTACCTGGCTTCGCTGAAGGAGGGGAAAGAAAATGGCTGACCGTCCTTTAAGCTTCGACGACATTCCTCTGGTGCTGACTGTAGAGGAACTGATGCCCATTCTCCGTGTCGGCAGGAATACGGCCTTCACCTTAGTGCGCTCCGGCCAGATCAAGAGTATCCGTGCAGGGAAGCAGATTCGTATTCTGAAGCATGAGCTGTTGGAGTACTTGACCAGCGGAAACGGGACAAACGTGCCCTGGACAGACGCCGTTATGTCCGCTACGCTGGAGGGTGATTCCTGCCGGGCGGCGAAGGGAGGTAATGATGATGCCGCACGGTAAAAAAAGCGGACGGGCCGCCTCTGAGGACGGCTCCATCCGAAAGAAGGTCGTGAAGAAGAATGGGAAAGAGTATACATACTGGGAGGGCCGCTACACCTGCGGCTTCGATCCCAAGTCAGGGAAGCGGAAGCAACACTCCATTTCCGGAAAGACCCAGGCCGAGGTTGCGCAGAAGCTCCGGAAGATCACGGCGGAGATTGGGCAAGGTGCTTTTCAAGAGGCTTGCAAGCGAACGGTCGGTCAATGGCTTGATGCATGGGATCAGGACTATCTGGTAGGCATTAAGCCGAGGACCCAAGAATCATATCGGAGTATCATCAAAAACCATCTCCGGCCGGAACTTGGAGCCGCCAGGCTCGATTTGCTGAACGCGCATACCATCCAGCATTTTTACAATAGTCTCAGCAAAAAAGGGCTTTCCGCCAAGACGATAAAGAATATTCATGGCGTACTCCATGAATCTCTCCAACAGGCAGTCATGATTGGATATCTGCGGACAAACCCTTCAGATGTCTGTACGCTTCCACGGGTCATAAAGAAAGAAATACATCCATTGGATGATGACGAAATCCGGCTGTTCTTAGAGGCGATTCAAGGTCATCGCTTTGAATGGGTCTATCTTGTTACTCTCTTCACGGGAATGCGAAAGGGGGAGGTTCTGGGCCTCGCCTGGGACCGTGTAGACTTCGACAAGGGTACGCTGTTGATCGACAGGCGGCTCCAGCGGGCCAAAGATGAAACCGGAAAGCGCCGATATAGCCTTATGTCTCTCAAAATGATAGATGGAGACGTATCACGCCCGCCGATTTCGTGATGGAGCTGCTTCGCCGCCAACGGAGCCGACAGGCGGAGTGGCGTCTTCGGGCGGGCCCGGCCTGGGAGGACAGCGGCCTTGTGTTCACCAATGAGTTGGGGGAGCATCTCTCGCCGTATACCGTCTATAACAACTATAAGCGGCTTGTGGCTCTGATTGGCCGGCCAGATGCCAGAGTGCATGACCTCCGTCACAGCTATGCAGTTGCCGCAATCAAAGGCGGGGACGATATCAAGACCGTACAAGGCAATTTGGGCCACGCGACAGCCACCTTTACCCTGGATGTCTACGGTCATGTGACGGACCAGATGAAGCGGGACAGCGCGGAGCGGATGCAGAAGTTTATCAAGAGCGTTTCCGGCCAATAAGGGAAACCAAAGGGAAACCCATCTCCACGAGAAACGGAAAAGCCCCGGAACCATTGCGGTTCCAGGGCCCCTTTTGAAGCAGGGTACGGGAATCGAACTCCTCGCCCACCGTTTACCTTGTGTTAAAGGTCGCAATACGCAAATAAACGCCAAGAAATCAGAAACTTTTCATGTTAGTTCATGCCCCATATTCATGCATAACTTTCCCCTCTAAAGGGAAACAACAGGGAAAGAGCAGCCAAACCGACAGGAATCAAGCCCCGGATGCCATGAGCACCCGGGGCCCTTATCATCTCTTTCCAGTCTTTGCTGCCCGCGGCGTCATGACGGCGGCCTGGGCCCTGGTGCAGAACGCGCCGAGACTGGGCCCGTCAGTGCCCTGGCCTTGGCCTCCGCCAACCCCGCCGCCAAGGCGGGGCTCACAGTCTGCTTCCCCATGACTGTCTGGATGCGCTTCCCCAGCGCCAGAATCCGCAAGGTGAATTTGCCGCTAAGGGTCGGGGAATAATCCCCGGCCCTTTTCTTCATTTATAGGACTTCACTGTGCTTTTTACCGGATAGATTGCACATAAGAAACCTGTTTTTTGTAAAGATTTGCAAAGGCTAATATTCTAGGAGGTGTCAAGACCGGCTGGACACTCTTTGTTACGACTCTTCGATTGTATTCCGCTAAAGACTGTGCCAAGACCATTATTACAAGGTAATTTTTTGCGGGTATCCGCAAAAAAGCAAATGCATACTGTAAACGAGAATGCGCCTTATCCTGTTTGAAGAGGAGGAAATAAAAGAACATCAACACATTGACAAGTGGGACCAGAAAAATAAACCGTCTGATTTGACCCATTTCGTTTTCCGCTTCACAAATCACAGCACAACATAGAACATTTGCGATGTAAATAAAGCACAGAATAACCACGGCGAATAATACGGAGTTCATTTTACCCCTCCTTTTTCATGGTGGCGGGCACTGACAATAGTTTCCTCATTTTTTCGGCAGGGAGAGCATCCGTAGTACAGTACAGGGATGATGATATTAGGAATCATGACCCATCCAAACCGCACCTTGGTGACAGAAAAATGGAGATTCAGCACTTCCAAATAGACATAAAAGGAATTTCCGGTATCATCGATGACATTCGCGAGCCCCAGCAAGCAAAAGATAAAAAACAACACGTTCAGAATGATAAAGCACTTCCTGACAAAGTTCATGAGATTACTTTCCAACGTTCCATAACTAACATCAATCAAAATTGGGAATACGAAGAGTGCCACTTGAAAAAATGTGAATTGCTCTGTCTTCCAAAACAAAACTATCAGGCCAAAGATGGTATATAACATCTGCCAGAGATATCGGTTATTATTGAGAGGTAACTTGCAGCCATTGTGATAACACGATTTTTGGTTCACTCACGCACACCTTCTCTATCTATCTATGATTTTCTTCAGTCCGCTGTGTCTCGCCCGAACGGAAGCATTAAGCCGCTGTGTCTCCTCCACCCAGAAACCCAGCGGCACATTACCCCACCAAGCGGTGGCCTACCGCCGATGTTTTCATTTTTAGTATAGCTCACTTTACCAATTTTGTAACTACACGAAACTACTAAACTTATTGCATATTACATAGTAAAATTTACAAGCATATTGACATTGTAAAAAATCGGAGGGCTTTCGCCCTCTGATTTTTACTTTTTTGTCGCCCGCAGGGTCATGACGGCGGCCTGGGCCCTGGTACAGAAAGCGCCGGGGTTGTTCCCGTCGGTGATGCCCTTGGCCTTGGCCTCCTGGAGCTCCGCCGCCAGGGCGGGGCTGACGGGCTGCCTGCCCATGACCGCTTGGATACGCTTTCCCAGCTGAAGGACCTGCGCGTCGGTCAGGTCTTCGATTTTCATATCCTCTTCCTCCTCAAACCTTGGGCGCACCGCACCCACAATCACGTTGTATTTCCTGTCCTTCCGGCACACCTGCCCGCCGTTGGACTGGCTTCCGGCCTGGGAGGTATTGCCCTCAATGGCCACCACTCCGGAGGCTGTCACGCTTTCGATAATCCCCGTATGGTCCGTGGACGCGCCGCCGGGGAAGTCGTAGATCACCACGTCGCCGGGGCGGTAGTCCTCCGTCACCCAGTAGCCCGCCGCCTTCGCGGAGCGCATCAGGTCCCCACAGGAGGCCGTCCGCTTGGGCAGGAGCTCGAGAGCCCCCGCCTGGCTGAAGCACCACATGACGAATATCATACACCAGGCGTATCCGTCCAGGCCGAACCACTTGCCGTACTTGGTCCGGTTGCTTCCGGCGGGGTTCTCCGTATTGCCCAACTCCCCCCGGGCAATGGCCAGCACCTTTTCAGCGGTCATGGCGCGGCTCTCCTTCCCGGAAGTCCGTCAGCTCCTCGCCCACCTTGTCCACCGCGTTTTTTCCGGCCTCCAGGATTTTGGGCAGCCAGGCGGGATAGGGGGCGCCCATGGCAATGGCGTGCTCGGCCAGGCTCCCCAGCTCCCCGACCACGTACCACACGATGACCAGAGGCCCCAGCAGCACGCCGTAGGTAAAGGGCAGCTCCACCACCGGGAGATTGTGCAGCAGCGTCCCGATCAGCCAGTCCGCCGTCAGGGCCACGCATACAATGACGATCATGCCGCCCTTATGCCAGGCCCCCGCCCGCATCTTTTCGCTGCTCCATCTTCCGTCCTTGGCCGCCACGGCGGAGCCGATGAGCCAGTCCGCCAGCATCAGCGCGGCCCATACCAGCACCAGCCAGCCGAACCAGCCCCAAAGGGCCGTCAGCGTGCCCAGGACGGCGGCAAGGCACAGCTTGATTTCCATTGCAAAATGTTCGTTGCTCATATCGTCTCTCCTTTTGTTGTTTGCCCCCAGGCCGGCCCCCTCCGGGCCGGTGAGGGCCGCAGTATCCGAATACTAGGCCCTGAGAACAGAAAGTTGCATGAACCCGTCACCCGGCGCGCTTTTTCAGCTTCCGCCGGAAGGCCGCGAAGACCGCCGTCAGCCACTGGAACACGGACCCGCCGGGCCGCGCTTCCCGCCGCTCCAGGAGGGCGGAGAGCAGCTTCCCGGGCGGCTTCCCGCGCTTCCTCCGGCGCTCCCCCCGGACCCGTATAGAGATTTCCGCCGGGAGTGGGATGTGGCTCTTGCTTTTCCTTCCCCTCCGCTTCGGCGGGAGGACCGTGTGGGGGATATGTATGCCCTCCGGGACCAATTCCGGGTGGTCCCCCAGCTCGCAATACGCCTGGTAAGCCAGCTCGTCCAGGGCCTCCGGGTGTTCCAGGATGGCGTCATGGCCCTCTCCGCCTCCTCCCGCGGCTTCTTCTTCGCCTTGGCGATGCTCCGGGAGACGGAGGACTTGTTGACCCCCAGGTCCCCGGCAATCTGGGGGATGTTCCTGCCGGAGAGATACAGCTCCAGCAGCTCTCTCTGGCGGGGTGTCAGCAGGTCCAGGCCATGGACGGCCGCCGCCGTCAGGGCCCGAAGCTGGTCGTTGACGTCGCCCAGCTCCTCCCGGACCATGAAGAGCGCCAGGTTGTCCCCCTCACCCCGGGCCTGAAGCTCCAGCTCGTGCCTCTTCCGGGCCAGCAGCTCCCGCTTGCGGGCCCGGAGTTCGTCAATGGTCATCACGTCGTCGCAAAGTCCGCTAAGCTCCGTCCCCGCCTTACGGCGAGGACTGCGCCCGCTCCCTTGCTCCTCCTCTCCCCACTGGAACCGCTTCGCTGGGTTCCAGCGGGGGCCCCATTAGTCATTGATTTTCCGGGCCCTCCAGCCCACGGCGGAGACCTCGGCGGAGCGGGGGACCTCGTAATAGCCGTCCAAGAGCCTTTGGACCTCGCGAACATCCCGCGGGGCCTCTCGCAGGGGGCGCAGCTCCGCAGGGGAGGCCCCGGCGGCTTTCTTCTCCGAAGTCCGCATGGCCAGCTTGGCCGACGCCGCCCGGTACTCCGGGACCAGTTCTTTCATCGCCGCCACACCGCCGCGCCTCCTCCAGTTCAACTCAAAAACTTCTTCATGCCGCCACCTCCTCAAAGTACTGCCCCACCAGCTCGTGAGGGAGGAATTGCAGCACCACGGCGCCGCCCTCCGCCTCCCCCGGACGCTTACACAGGTAAACCTTGCCGTCCTCCGTATCCAGGTAGTACAGTCCATAGGTGTATTCCATGCCCCTGGAAGCGGTGATGGGGGCCTCCGGTGCGCCGGTTTCTCCCTCCTTGGAGAGCGCGGCCCAGAGGGCGGGGACCTGATCCGGCGTCCACTCGGGATGCTCCGTGGCATCGTGGGCCTGCCGGAGCTTGTACACCATGTCCTCCCACTTATAGGGGGTACCCACCGGGACGGCGGTAAAATCCCGCTGCCGCCAGGTGGGAATCATGGACTTTTTCTCCAGGAGCTCCTGGGCGTTCGCCTCTCCGGCCACGGCCTTGGCCGCCAGGGCGGCGGCGTCCGCCGCGCCCTTGGCCCTCATGGCGTCCAGCGCCAGCGCATGCGTATCAGCCATTGCTCTCCACTCCTTCCTCATAGGCGGAGGCCAGCTCCGCCTCTCGGTTCTTTGCCTCCTGCCGGACGGATTCCTCCTCCGCCTGGGCCTCGCTTGCCCGCACGGCCAGATTTTCCGCCTGTCCCTCCAGCTCCTCAATCCGGGCTTGGTATCCGGTGCCGAGGGCCGCCCAGGTGTTGGTGATGTACCTGCCGTCCACCTGGTGGAATACGTGGAAGCCGAAATCGCCGTTTTTGCGCCTGTGGGTCTCGGCGGGGATGGCGATTTCATAGCCCAGGGCCCCGTCATAGGCCTCGGGTTCCTCCCCCTCCGCCGGTTCCTCCGGCACCCAGGAGGCGGGCGGCCCCCAGTCCTCCGCCGTGAAGGCGAAAACAGCGGAGCCGGAGAAGTCCTGTGCTTCCAGGTCCCCGTTTTCGTTAAAGACCGGAACCTGCCCAGGCCAGCCCTCCAGCTTGTCCTGCTTGCCGCCCAGCAGCCCGGTCACATCCTCCAGGCTGACCGTATCCAAAGACGGCTTCATCACGATGTTCAGCGCGTTGGCGTCCGTGACAATCAGGTGCATGATGACGTCCAGCTTCCCGCCCGCGCCGGAGTCGGGCCGGGCTTTCTCCATGTCCGGTGTGTTGCACACGCCGATCAGCGTCCCCGCCCGGTCGAACACGCCCAGCTCCCGGATAGTAAAGCCGCCGTCGGAGGAAGGGATTACGCCCTTGATATCCACCATGTATAGGCGGCAATCTCCCCCCGCCAGACCTCGCCCACCAAAGCCGTCCGCTCCGCCGAGGGCTCGTACCAGCCGCCGCCGCCGTTGACGGCGACCTCGTTTTGTGTTGTCATGGCTCCTCCTGTTCCGCCGGATAGACCTCAATCCGGCCATGGTGTTCCGTGACGGCCCCCACCGCCGCCGCTTTCGTAATCTCCACGCTCCGCACGTCACGGGGCCAGACCTCCAGCTCTTCCCGGGCCTCCGTCACAAGGCCCGCCCCGACACCCAGGGCGCTTTCCACGTCGTAGAAAAAGATGTAATCCCATTGCGGATGGGCGGGAATCAGCTCCCGGATGGAGCCGGTGACGTCCCGCATATTGGGCGGAACGCCGTTGGTCTCCACGAAGCGGATTTCAAAGCGGAACTGGTCCGCGTACTCCGTCACCTCCGCCTTCTGACCGGACCAAATCTCGGCGGAGCTTTTCACCAGGGCCACGGTGGTGACGTCCGAGCCCAGCAGCTTCACCCGGACGCGGCTCCGGCGGGTATCCAGGTCCTTTCCCTCGTCCACGGGGATGCCCAGGGTTTCCTCCCAGTACCGCAGGCCCCAGGTGGCGGTCTCCACGCGGGGCTGGGCCAGGGCACCGTTTACGCCCTGGCACTCCAGCTCCAGCAGCTCCCGGTGGCCCTTCACCAGCCGGCGGGAGATATAGAACCGCTCCGCCTCCTGGATAGTCCCCGCCACGTCCACTTTCAGCGGGTCCGCCGTCAGAACGCGCCCCAGCCGCGGGTGGATGGGCCCCATGGGGCCGGAGGGCCGTCCCGCCTCCCGCGTCATGGAGGCCAGGGCGCTGTAAGCGTCTTCTTTCATATCGTCGCAACAATCTCCATTCCACTGCGCCCAGCTTTCGCCAGGCATCCGTTCCATTTCGCTTGTTTCTCCTCTCCCCACAAAATCTGCGGATTTTGCGGGGGCCCCGATCACTCCTTCGGAAGGCTTCCGGCAGAAAGTCCAACGTCACCTTGGTCTGGTAGACGCCCCGCCGGGCCGTGTGGCTGTCCGCCGTAATCCAGAACAGGCCGTCCACTCCGGTGACGGGCTCGTAGACCGCCACGCGGTTGACCATCTTCTCAATGCTCTCCGCCGACTGGCAGGAAAGCGGATCGCTCCCCGGAACCAGCCGGATGCTCTCAGGGCCCACGGCCTTCTCCACCACGGTCAGGTGGTTGGAGTGGAAACGGATTTGATACTGCTTCCCCGTCTGCTCCGCCGCCAGAGAATACATGGTCTGAATAATCTGGTAGAGGCTCACCCCCAGGAAGTTCCAGCTCAAAGGAACTCCCGTGGCCGCCAAATCTCCGCAGGGCACGCCGAACTCCCCGCAGAGCTGGGCCGTGACGGCCTCCGGCGTCTGCTTGCGCACCGCCATATAGGTGCTGTTCCGCTTTAAGTACAGCCCGTTGTCCAGGGCGGAGCAGTCAACCGTCTTTCCCAGGCTGTCCCGGCTCCGGGAGGCGATGTGCCCGGAAAAGAGGATGTCCGGCCCCAGGTAGAGCCGCGCCATGCCCCCCAGCTCCGCCAAGGCCTCCGGCAGGACGGAAAAGCTCAGCTGCCGGGCGCAGTCCTTGTAGCTCCCGCTCCAGGTCTTGGCCTGGACCTTCTCCGTCACATGTTCCGTTTTTGCCCCGTCCAGGGACCATGTGGGGATTTTCAACAGGTCGTCGTATGCCATTTCAATCTCTCCTCGGCGGATGTGTCCAACTTGGACACATCCCCTATCACAGGCTCCCCTTATCCGGCAGCTTCACCACCTGGCCGGGGAAAATGAGGTTCGCGTTCTTGATGCCGTTGGCCTCCGCCAGCTTCCATGCGAGGGCCCCGTCCCCGTAGGTCCTCCGGCAGATGCCCCAGAGGGTGTCCCCCTTCACCACGGTGTAGGAGCCCTCCTCCTTTTTCTCCTGGGGCGCGGCCCGGCTCAGGTTGCCGGTGTCCGGATTGACCTCGGTGCTCTCTTCCAGAAGTTCCCGGAACTGCCGCAGCTCCAGCGTGACATACACGTCCCCCGTTCCGTCCCGCTGCCCGTGCTCCACGGGGCCCAGCAGCACCGGCAGGTTCACCTGCCCCGTGTCCGCCATGTCCAGGGTCTCCACGCTCCGCCCCTCCTCCACGGTGAAGTCCGGCGGCGTCACGGGCATGATGAGCTCCTGGTTGGTTTTCACGTTGCGGAAAATAATCTGCATAGTCAGCCGCCCCCTCTCAGCATCGCCGCCCGGAGCTTCCGGGCCAGCGTCTCCGCGATCTGATCCGCGGCGTCGCCGTCTCCACCCTGGACGACGATAGAGTCCATGCGCACCGTGACCTGAACATCTCCGCCGCCCCGGCGCTCCGGCGGCGGCTCAACCCGCTCTCCCTGGTGGAGCAGGGCGGGAAAATTATCATAGGGCGCGACGGTCAGGCCGAAGGCGAAACTGCCTTCCGCCCAGTTATCCAAGAGCCGTCCTTTATCCGATCCCAGGGACTCCAGCCCGGGGAAGAACGGAAGCCGGTCCATCCCACGGGCTTCCGCCGCCGTCAGCACCCGCTCCCCCTGGTGGAGTAAGGCGGGGAAGCCGTCGTAGGGCACGTAGTCCAGGCCGTAGGCGTAGCCCGGCCGGTTCTTCCGGCTCTTTCCGGCTCCCGCCCAGCCGCCGGCTCCGCCGGGGTCCACCAGCATGGAGTCCACGGACTGGCCGTATTTGTCCGTGTAGGAAACCAGCCCGGTCTGTTCGTCCACGGTGGTGGTGACGGTAAAGGCGCTTCCGGCCGCTCCGCCCTTGGAAAAGGCGTTGTTCGTCCTCCAGGCGTCCGTGGCGGAGACCATGGCCGCCGTCAGCTCCCGGGTGGCGTCAATCTGCTCGATCTCCATATCCACCTGCTTCTGAGCCCACTCGCTGGACTCATAGGCCGCCGTCGCCAGGGCCTCGGCCTCCTCCCGGAGGTCCACCATCCTCTGCCCGGCCTCCAGGCTGCCGTCCTTATACGCTTGCTCCGCCTCGGAGAACTGCTGGGAAAGCCCCTCCAGCTTCGCCGCGTCCTCCTCGGAAAAGACGGTGGCCTCTTTGTCCAGGGTCCCCGTCAGCACCGCCGCCAGGGCCTCCCGCTGGAACTGCTCCTTCAGGTTCTCGCCATAAGCCTGGACCTCGCCGCCGATGGCGGCCAGCTCCGCCAGCTTGTCCCCCAGATACCCGCCGTAGGCGGCAATATCCGCCTCCTTGGATTCCTTCCGGGCCTCGTTATAGGCGTCGCCCCCGGCGGCATCCACGTTTTCCTTGAGGCCCTGGAGCGTGCTGTCCAGGCCCTCTGTGGACTTGGACTGGACCTCCATCATTCCGGCGTAGAGCTTCTCAAACTGGGCCAGAATCACCTCGCTGACGTAGCTGCCCGACAGCTCCCCCTTGGAAATCTGGCCGTACACGTCCCCCACGCTCACGCCCTGGTCGTCCGCCAGCCACTGGAACACGGAGAAGCCCCGCTCGTTCAGGGGGTTCAGGTACTCCAGCGTGGCCTTGTCGCTGGACTGCATCCGGCCCAGGTACGTGGCCACGGTCCCGATGTCCCCCGTGGAGAGGCCCAGGGCAGCCCCGGCGTCACCTACCTTGGTCAGTGTCGGGATGATGTCGTCCACCGCCGTGCCGAAGCTCAGCATGGTCTTGGAGATGCCCACCAGGTCGTCGTAGAGGAACGGCGTGGTGTTGGCGGTGTCCTGGACCTGCTCCAGGAACGCCCCGGCTTTCTTGCTGTCGCCCAGGAGGGTGTTGAAGGATAGCTTCGTGGTCTCCCGCCCCGCCGCCAGGGTGGAGCCGGAGGACAGCCGCTCCTCCGTGGCGGCGTTGGCGTCCTCGTAGAGGGAACGGTAATAGTCCTTGAAGGAGTCGTCCCGTTCAGTGAAAATCTGGGTTGCTCCATTGACTGCTCCAATAGCACCTCCGATACCCGCGCCAAGAGCCGTTCCAATCCCCGGAACAATGCTGCCGATGACCGCGCCGGACGCAGCCCCGGAAGCGATTCCGGAGGCGAGGTCTGCCATCGGTTTGCCGATGGCGCTTTCCAGGGTGGCCCCGGCAAACTGCGAAACCGCATCGCCCCCCATTTTAAAGAGTCCGGCCGTCCCAATCGTTTGAATGACGCTCCCTTCGGATATGCCTGCCGAGAGACCGCCGGATACGTTTGGACCTCCGCCGGCGCCGTCCATCTTCCGAACCTCGTCGGAGAGCGCCCGAATCTCCCTCACGGTGTTCTTCGCCTCGTCAGCGTATCCTTTGGCAGAGACGGTCAGATCGTTGTATTCCTCCCGCAGCCGCTCAAAGCTCAGCCGGTCCGCCTCATCTCCGCTCTTTTTGAACGCCTTCGCCGCCTCGTCCATGGCCCGTTTGACCTCCAGCGCCTCCGCCGACGCCTCTGCGGACCGCTTGGTAAGGTCCTTATACCGATCTCCAAGCTGCTGGCCCTTCCTTGCCAGCTCCTCCATCGCTTTCGAGCAGCCCTGAGATGTGCTGGCGATGGTTTTCAGCTTGGCGTCAATATCGGTTTGCGGCGTCATGACAATGGAGACATTATTCGCCACAACCGTCACCTCCTGTTGACAACTTTTAGGGGAACTGGTATATTAAAATCAACCACTGAAGGGAGGGATGGAGTTGACTGCTTTCCTAGTGATTTGTGCGCTTGGGAGTATTGCGGCCGGGTGCTGCTTTGTGTACCTGGTATCTGGTGAACTCCGCCCGAGCGATACAGTAATCGGCATGAGGCAGCGATATGCCCGGGAGGACCACGACACACGCGTTCTTTTCTGGTTCCCTGCGGTCACAATGTTCTTTTTTGCTCCGGCGTTTCTATTTTTTGCAACAATGCTGTAGCCCCCCGCCCTCCCCTCCGGGAGGGCGGTTTTCTTTACCACTTGAAGCCCTCGCCCCGTCTCTCCACCTGATGGGCGGCGAACGCCCGGATAATGTCCATCCACCCGTCCCGGCCCTCATAAAAAGCCCGGAGGTCCCTCAGCCCCCAGCCCTTGGCGGCGAACAGATAGTACAGCAGGGACAATCCCGGGTCGTCCGCCGCCTCTAGGCGTTTTTTACCTCGGCAAGGGTCGGCGGAGATAGCCGGAGAGCTTCTGAATCTCAATGTACAGCTCGTCAATCTCCCCGGCGGTCAGCCTCGCCTTGATGGCGTCCGGCGGCGTTACAACGCCCCTCTCCGGGTCCAGCAGCCGCTTGTCCCGGAAGTCCGGGTCCTTGCAGCCGTAGAGTACGACGGAAACCGCCTGTTCCTCCCGGGGCTTGTCCTGGACCTTCCGGCTCTCGTCATAGGTGAGCCCCCGCAGAGTGAAGACCACCGGCTCCCCGGCCAGCTCCGTCAGCCGCTTCACCTCCGCCTTTTTCTCCGGCAGGGACTTCCGCACATCCGGCAGCTCCGGCCGCGGCAGGTCCAGCACGCTTACTTTTTTCTCGTTTTCCATATGCTCCTCCATATCAAAAGAACCAGCCGCCCTGTCGTACTCTTGACAAAGCGGCTGATTTCGGTATAATGAACATAGAAGGGCGCTGCCGCATGGCGGTCAGCCCGGAAGTCTAGTCAACAGAGTTGACCGCTTGGGGACCAGCCGAGCGGTCAACACGCTTTTATGGTGAGTATGTAGGCCCAAAAAGCCAAGCACACCAGAAACCGGAGTACTGCGTACAGCCGTTTTCTCCACATCAGCGTCACCTCCCTTCGATACGATCTCCGGGAAATGAACCACCCCCTTTCGCAAGGGAATGGGCCGACCGCCTATTATGCAACAGCGTCCTTCTGGCCTCATCATACCAGCCGCACTGTATTTTGTCAATTCTCGCCGCCTGTCAGGGGCGGCTTCTTTCATGCCCTCACTGGGGCGGCGGCACCTGGTCCAGATACTCAAACCCCGTGGACTGGAAGGGGACCGTCATGCTCCCCGCCTTACCGGCGGCGAAGTCCATCAGGGTCTGCTCGTCGTAGTTCATGCCGTACACCGCAACCCGCTCCGCGCCGTAGGCGTCCGGGTCCGCCAGTTTGGCAACCAAAGTCCGCCGCACGTCGTGGCCCCGGTTGGCGGCGTTCACGTCCTCCGCCCCCCCGGCTGTAGACCTTGTGCAGCGTCATGGAGCCGGTAATTTTAATGCCCGTCAGCTTTTGGTCCTCCGCCATCTGGCCGCACATGTTGATGGCGTCGAAATTCTTCTCCACCTTCAGCTGGAAGGCGGAAATCTCCGCGATCTCGCTGCCGTCCGCCCAGACGGTGCCGAAGGTCCCGTTCATTACCCGGGAGCCGTTTTCAAAAGCCATATCAAAGCCTCCTTTTTACAGATAAATCCTGATCCGCACGTCCTCAATGGCGTCAATGGGCCGGATATCCAGCGCCAGAAAGACGTAGGTCCCGGTATTGGCCTCCCGAATCTGCTGCTCCGTCATTTCCGCCGTAGCAGCGCCGGTGCTCTGTAAGTACGCCTCCTGCTCCTCTACGTCGATATCGCAGGAGAAGTCCTCCTCAATGAGCTGGTCCTCCACCTCCGGCAGGGCGGCGTAGGTGACGGCCTGCTTCATGGGGGTCCCGGCGATGAGCCCCGCCACCCGGCCGCAGTAAGCGGCGGCGTCGAACACGTCGCCTCCCACCTGGATGCCGGAGGCGGTGAAGTTCACCACTCCCTCGCTGTCCGCCGCGCATCCCGGCAGGACGGCCTTGAAAATCACATGGTCGTCCTCCCGCTTTTGAATGATCCACTCCTGGATCACGGTGGCCTCCGCCTCGCTCAGGTCCGCCGGACCCGCCAGATAGTCAAACCTCTGGGTACCCAGCCACCGCAGGGCGGCGGCGCCGCTGCCGGGCCTGGCCTCCTCCGTTCCGCCGGGCTTTTCACCGTCCTCCGCCTGGGGAGCCGCCTCCGCCTCCAGCGTGTCCTCCGCCCCCAGGCAGTACACCAGCACCTTCCGGGGCGGGTTCACCCCGCCCTTGAACACACGCCGGATGGCGTTCTGGTTCTCCTTTCCCAACTTTTCAGGAATCTGGCCCGTGGAGGTCAGGGACCAGGCTTCCCCGGCGGTCAGCGCGTCCCGCAGGATCAGCGCCGCCACGCCCTTCTGGCTCCGGGCAATCGCCGTCTGGGCCCGCTGCTGAAACAGAATGGTCAGCGTGGGCATCGTCAATTTATCACTCATGTGTCATTCTCCTTTTTCACTCGAACCTGCAGTTCGAGGTTTTGCATCAGCTCATAGAGCTCCGGCCCGACGAAATCGGCCCGGTCCAGGGTCAGTGCCAGAGTCAGCGTCACCGCAGCGCAGTCGAAGAAGGAGGTATCCGCCTCTATGCTTTGAACCTTCGGGGCCCGGTCCTTCACCCGGATATACCCGGCGGCAAAGGCCCCCATGACCAGCAAAGACCGCAGGTCCAACACGGGCAGATGGGAGGCGTGGACCTCATCCACCGTGGAAAAGGTGGTGATCTTGATCTTGTACAGGAGATCCACGCCGCTCATTCCGTGACTTAGCGGGTCGAAGCCCAGCTTCACAAGCTCCACCATATTGCTGGGCCGCTCAAAATCCCTGGGCGCCAGGTCCGTGTAGACCTTCTCGCCGGGGAACGCCTCCTTCAGCCGCTCCACGACCGCCCCGGTAATATCAGCCGGGAGGATGGTTCCTTCTCTCATAATTTCAGCTCCGTCACCGTCAGCCGCCGCAGGAAGTCCTCCGCCTCCTGGACGGCGATTTTTTCAGACTCCGCTTTGGTCTTGCTATAGAAGTCCAGGCCCCTCACACGAGTCATTCTGGCCCGGGGCTGGTAGCGCTTCGCCCGCCCGGAGGGGCCCCGGACCTTATGCCCGCTGGAGAGGAAGTTGGTCAGGGCCCCGGCGTTCAGCCTCTGGCGGTCCCTGTAGCCGGCGGCCACCTCTACGGAGTCCGCCCGCACGGCCACATAGCCCCGCCCGGACCCCACATGCGGGTTCTGCCAGCGCTTCACCCGGCCCCTGGAGTCATGAAGCCCGGAACGGTCTACCGTCTGCCGGACTTCTCCCTGGACCCGGCCGCCCAGCCTCTCCAGCATCACTTCCTTCAGGCCGGGAAGCTGGTTAATGGTTTCCTGCCAGCGGTCCCAGAACGCCTTCCAGCCTCCGGTGTCAATTGTAAACTCCTGCACTAACAGTCCTCCGTTCTCCGAATCTCGTACTCGTTCTTGTAACGGTCCAGCTCATGGGGAATCCGCGCCAGGAAGTGGCGGTCCCCTATAAGTACCCAGCTGTCCGGCTTCAGCGATACCACCTTCGGCGTCACCAGCACCAGGTCCCCCGTCACCTCGGCGTGAGGGTCCAGCTGTTCCGTCAGGATGCCGGGGAAGTGGCAGCCCTGGGTTTCCATGTCCGCGTCCTTGATGCAGTCCACCGGGTCGCACAGCGCCGCCCTCACTACCTGGAAGCCGGGGTCTCCGTCCACGATGGAGGTGAGGAAACAGAACTGCCCCCGCCAGAGGAAGGAGTTGACAATTGTCAGCTCCGGATTCCGCCGGAGAGTGAAGGTGACGCCCCTGGCGCCGATGCCGGCGGAGGAGAAGAGATTCTTCCGGGTATCCTGCTCCGCCTTCGCCCAGGTATTGCGCTTGACCTCCCAGGCAAAGGCGTCGGCCTCTGGGTAGTAGAGCAGGCTCTGAACCTGGACGCGCTCCTTCAGAGCGCTTCCTGTTGTCATGACGGCTCACCCTCCTCGGGGTCGGATGTGTCCTCGCCGTCAAAAACTCCGCTCCGGTCGGGACCGGCTTTGCCAGTCCCTCCCACCGCTTCGTTTCTTCCGGCTCTCCCCACCGCAAACGCTTCGCTGGTTTGCGGCGGGGGCCCCTCCGGTTCCGTCAGCTTCATCTGGTTCAGCAGCCGCCGGAAGGCGGGGTTCTCCGGCGGGGCGGCGCCCACGAAGGAGACGTCCCGCTGGTCCCAGCTGTCCAGGACCAGGTAATTCACGCACAAATCATACTGGGCCCGGCGGGGTGTGTCCTTCGGCGGCTCCCGGACCCCCGCCTGGGTCATGTAGCCCACGGCGGCGTCATACAGGACCGCAAGAAGCCCCTCTTCCTCCGGCGAGAGTCCGTCCAGGCGGCAGAAGGCCAGCAGCGTGGCCTTTCGCGCCTCCGGCACTCCCACGCCTTAGTCCTCCAGCGGCCGCAGGAACCGGGCGGAGGCCCACCCGGTCCGGCCCCCGGCGTCCACCAGTTCCCAGCCAGGGACCGCCGCGCCCCTGGGCAGGTCCAGCGCCAGGACCTCCATGCCGTCGGGCAGGACCTCCAGCACGTCATAGTTCAACGCGGGTCCCGCCCGGAGGTTCAGCCCCTTGGGGGACCGGACCACCGCCCGGCGGCCCTCCGGTTTGGAATCCCCCTCCGGCACGGCTTGGTCCTCGGGGAGGCTGTCCCCCTCGGGAACAGCCCCGGTTTCCAGGCCAGATTCAGGGGCTTCCGGCGGAACGGCCGCCGCCTCACCCGGAACCGCGGGCGGAAGTTCTTCAGCAGCGGGGACGGTCGCTTCAGGAGTCTCCAGCATGGGTTCCGCTTCGCCCATGAGGCCGGGCTGCTCCACCGGGGCCGCTGCCGCCTTCTTCCCCCTCGGTGCCTTCGTGGTGCCTTTCGTACTCTGTTTCGCCATTGCGTCCTCCTTTCTCAGCCTTCGGCGCCGGTGCCGCCGCGGGCAGCCAGCGTAATGAAGGGGCTGCGCGCCTTGGTGCTGTTCTTGATGGTCAGGGCGGAGCAGCTGTCATCGAATAGCACCGGCTTGTTCAGCACCCGCTGGGTGTCGAAGTTTCCAAGGCCCCCCTCCGGGTTCCACAGGAATTTGGCGGCCTCTCCGTTCTGGATGGAGAGGTAGGGCAGAAGTTCCTCCGAGTCAGGGTGCATGAGCCATACCAGCCGCTCCCGGTTCCGGGGCATGGCCCCGGCCTGCATCTTGACGGCGTTGGCGCCCAGGAAGCTCCCGGCGGCCTGGCCGGGCTCCGTGTCCACGGTGATAAGGGCCTTGGATTTGAGGAAGCCTTTGGGCTTGCCCTCGACGTCCCCGGCGATCACGCCGGAAACCAGCAGCCGTTCCGCCGCCAGGGCGAAGGCCGTGCCGAAGAAGCCGGTCATGAAGGCGGCGTCCGTCAGCATTTCGTCGGTGGCGTAGGCAATGCCCATCATCTTCTCCAGGTCCATCTTCATTTCCTTGAGCTGGGGCTTGCTGGCGGCTACCGTGGCCCCCTCCGCCGCCCAGTACATCTGCACGCCGCCGAACACGGAGGCGGAGATATCCGTCTCGTCCGCACTGACCCAGCGCATGGAGTTGGCGGGGCTGGAGCAGGTGTAGCGGTCCAGCCGGTTCAGGAGCTCACTGTGCTGCACCGCGCTTTCGATAATGGTCCCGGCGAAATCCTCCTGGAGGGCAAAGCCGCCGTCCGCCCCGGTACCCTCATTGGCGCCCAGGACCGCGTTGTTCACCTGGATCAATCGCTTGTCCGCCGCTATATGGTCCCGGTATTTCCGCCGCATAGCCTCCGTAAGACGGATGCGGCCTCCCGCCGCCGCCACGAAAGCGGCGGGGTCCCCTTCCGGCTCCGCCAAGCCTGCCACTTCGTCGATCAGCCCGTATTCCAGGGCCTGGGTGGGCGTGATCCAGATATCCCGGTCCATCAGAGCAATCAGCTCTTCCCTGGATCGTGCGCTCCCTCTGGCTTCGTACATCTCCAGGATACAGTCCCTGGCGTTTCGCGGGGCCTCGGCGGAGCGTTCCATCTCCCGGTGATCTCCCGCGGCGGCGCCGCTGGGGTTGTGGTAGCACAGCAGGGCGCCCGGCTCACTCTGGATCACGTCGCGGCCGGAAGCCGCCAGCGTGGCGGCGGAGGCCCCGAGGCCCTGGAACGGCGCGCCGGTATTCCCCGAATACCGGCGCGGCATGGAGCGAATCTCGCCGCCCACGCTCATGTCCCCGCCGGGGGAGTTGATCAGCAGCGTCACCTCCTCGCCGTCGGCAGCCTCCAGGGCCGCCTGGATGTCCATGGGGGCGGTGACGTCCCGCCAGCCCCACCAGCGCGGCACGTCGGCGCTGTCGTTGTCCCACAGTTCCCCACGCGGGGCGATATCAGCCATTGTCCGTCTCTCCTCTCAAAATAGATTCCAGCGAGCCCAGGTTTTTGGTCGCCAGGAACTGCCCGCCAAGACCCCCGGGAATGGGGTTCCGCTCCTCCAGGCCCCGGCACTCGTCCGGGTTCATGATGCCATGTTCAACCATTTTGGCGTAGAACTCCGCCCTGGACTGGTCATCGCCCCGCATCAGCACGGAGAGGTTCCCCTTGAAGTACAGTCCTTCCGTCCGCTGGAAGTTCTGCGGGCACTTGAAGAAGTTCTCTTGTTCCCACTGGACCACATAGGGCGCGAGGGTGTCCTGCACGAATACCACCCGCTGCTGGGCGTTGCTCTCGTAGGATTCCTTCCCGCTTTGCGGCATGTGCTTGGGGATGCCGGTGAAGCGGCTGACCTCCTCCACGCTGAAGGCCCGGCTCTCGATGTACTGGGCGTCGGACTGCTTCAGCCCGATGGGCGTGTACTTATAGCCTCTGGTCAGCACCGCCACCTTGAAGGCGTCGTCTCCATAGGGGTTATAGCTGGCGAACTGCTTCTTGACCCGTTCCCGGTCCTCCCGGTTCAGGTCTGTGTCCACCTCCACGATGCGCCCGCCGCCGTTCCGCCCGCTCCTCCGGGCGCCTTCGTCTCCATAGGTTCATAGGCTCCAATCCTCCTCCAGCTTTGATGTATCGAATGGGTGCCGCGCCCTGTAGGCCAGCCATGCCGCCACGGCGATGACCCAGGCCACCGTGACGTCGATGCGCCCGACGCTCCGGTCCTTCATGGGCTTGGTATTCTCGTTCCCGTCTACCGAGCGGCGGACGTTCCCGAAGCACCACCGGGCGCAGGTGTTGTGGACGTGGAGCATCTCCCGCCCCCGCAGCATCCGCTCGATCTCCTTCATGGCCGGGCTCATGCCCACCATGGTCTGGGAGATGGAGATAACCTGGACGCCCGCGTCCTGCAGCTGGGGCGTCAGGGTGTCCGCCAGATGGGCGTCGACGCCGAGATACAAAAGCTGGTATTGCTCCTTGGCCTCCATCACCGCGTCCACCATGTCCCGGAAGTCCACCATGTCCCCGGCGCGCAGGTTCAAGAAGCCGGCCCGCTCCCAGTCCCGGAAGGGCATGCCGTCCGTCTTCTCCGCTTCCAGCACCGTCTGCCGGGGCTTCCAGGCCCTAAACAGCACCACCGCCGTCTCCAGGCCCGGCTGGGGCGGGAACACCAGCACAAACGCCGTCAGGTCCATGGTCTTGGACAGGTCCAGCCCGCCGAAGCACCGCTTGCCCGTCAGATGTTCCCGGACCCACGCCTCCCGCTCTTTCTTGGCGGAAGGCCCGATCTGGGTCTTGTCGTACAGCGTCAGGGGAAGCCACCCCACGTCCTTGGTGGAGATCCACTCGTTCAGCCGCAGCCAGCGGAAGGACCGCTCCGCCGCCTCGCTCTGCCTCGCCGCCCGGGCCGCCGCCCGGAACTTCCGGGCGCTCATGGTCACGCCATAGGAGGGGTTGCAGGCTTTCCAGAGCGCTTCATCGTAGATGTCCAGGTCCTTCAGCTTGTCTGGGTCATCCCCGGTGAGGACAGACACGCCGTACATCACCGGCAGCCATTCCGGGTCGTCCGCATCCTGGGGCCGCTCCGGCTTCCCCTGACGCCAGGCCAGAATCCTCCGGCATTTCTCATGAACCTCCCAGCCGATGGAGGCCCGGTCCGGGTCGTCTCCGGCCGTGGTCAGCACCAGAACCGTCTGCTGACGCCGGGCGGCGTCGGAGCCGGTGGTAAGCACCTCCCAGCGGGCCCGGCCCTTCCTGCCCTTCCAGGCGTGGAGCTCGTCGCAGAGGATGGCGGAGAAGGAAGGACCGTGCTTGTTCTCCACGTCCCCGGAGTAGACCTTCATCACGCCGCCGAAGCGGGTGCGGATCTCCCGCACGCTGTCCCGGCACCAGGCCAGGGGCTTGTGGGCGGACTCCGACAGGGCGGTGTTCTCCACTATGTACTTGGCGCACTTGTAGATAATATCCGCGTTTTCCTTGTCTACGGCGAAGATGCCCACATTGGGAAGGGCTTCGCCGTCCGCCAGAAGGTGGTACAGGCCAAGGCCGGCGGCAAATTCGCTCTTGCCGTTCTTCTTCGGGATCTCGTTGTATAGAAACCGCCGGTACCGGACCCAACTCCCGTCGTCGTCCCGCACCTGGACGCCGTAGAACTCCCGGACAATCTGTTCCTGCCACGGGAGCAGTTCAAAAGGCTGTCCCGCCCACTCGTTCTGGCTGAACACCGGCAATCCGAAGAAGCGCAGCACCCGGTCCACGGCCTCTTGGCAGTAACGCAGCTCCGCGCCGCCGTCCGGTACCGGCACATGGATGAACGGCGTCAGCCAGACGGCTTCAGGCATCCCGGCGGCCTCCCTCAATGAGCTGGAGGAAGAGATTGTCGTCCTCCTTCGGCTTCAAAGTCTCCGGGACCACCAGGCGGCAGCGGCTGGTGATGGTCAGGCCCATGTCGTTGGCGCACGCCCGGGCCTGCTTGAAGTAGCGGTCCTGGATGCGGCTCCAGTCCTCCGCCGCCTCCTCAGCGCGGCTCAGGTGCTTGCGCCCCGTGGCTTTCAACAGGTCCGTGGGCTGTCTTGGTCCCGGCATAACTTCAGCTCCTCATCGGGTTTTTGCGGGATTTGCGGCGAACCTGCGGCGCCGTTTTTCCCTTCGGTTTTGCCACAGTTCCCGCGCCGTTTTGCGGCTGTGGCAGGAATGACAAAGGCTTTCCAGGTTCCCAGGGTCCGTGAACAGGGCCCAGTCCCCTTTGTGGTCCCGGATGTGGTCCACGTCGGTGGCGTACCGGCGCACGCCCCGCCGGGCGCGCTCCCGGCAGAAGGGTTCCCGCAAAAGCTGGTCCTCACGCAGACGCTTCCACACGTCCGTCCCGTACATCCAGCGCCACGCCTGGGCCTCCGCGCCGCGCCGGTCCTTTGACCGCGGCTGATGGGCGGCGCAATACCCGCTGGAGACCAGCACGCCGCACCCGGGATGGAGACAGGGCCGAAGCGGTTTCATTGCCATGGGCTATCACCTCCACGGAGCAAAATAAAACGCCTGGGCCGTGTGATCCGCGCTTGGCGCATCACGTGGCTCGGGCTCATTGGCTCAGGCTCAAGTCGATATTCAAGAATCGCTCCCGGTGGCAGTTCCGGCAGTAAACGTAGGCGCGGACACGCCCATCCGATGGGAGCCGGAGGAGTTTGACCTTCTCACATACCGGACAGAGCACCCATCCGTTCTTTACAGCTAGTTTAGCAGGTTTCGCTGCGCTTTGCAATGGGATCGCCTCCTGTTTTTGTAAAACGTGTCAGTTATTCAACTACATTCCAAGATAGAATCATTGATTTAAAATAAAAGCCCCGTTTTTTGCTCGATGTACCAGGCGTAATAATAAGCCCCGAACTCGTTCCTCACGTCGTTTCTTCCAGATATTGACACATTGTCCGGAATCTCGATCACGCCGGATTCATCCTTCCACCGTTCCGGCGGCGGCAGCTGGGCGTTCAGGGTCCGGCTGCAGTTCCACAGCTTCGCCCCGATGGGCAGGATCAAGCCGTCCGTGGCCTCCTTGTTGAAGTACTTGGCCGTCCGCCGGTAACTGTCATGAGGTCCCCGGAGCAGGGGCTCGTCATCTACGTTGCCGTATTTCCAGAGATAGCGGATCACCGACGGCGGGAAGTCCCCGTAGCGAAGGACGATGTGGAGGTGATAGCGGTGGTCCCCGTGACGGCCTTCCACCAGGTAGATGTAATCAAAGGGGCCGCCCTTCCAGCGCCGGAGCCGGGCGAGGAAGGCCCGCCAGACCTTGCGCACGTCCTGAAACTTCTCCGGCAGGGATTCCGGGTCAAAGCTGAGGTCATACCGGGTCCCCTCGAAGCGGAACAGAGCCAGCCGCAGTTCCAGCCGGTCCACCCGGGTCCGGCAGACGGAGGAGTCCCGGGGCGGGCGGAGGATTTTGTTCTTCTCCGTCCGTTCATAGAGGCTGTCCGAGGCGCTGAGGCGAGGACGTAGGGCCCGGCACTCCTTCACCAGGGGCCCCGCCCGTTGTCTCGCGCAGTACCAGACCGGTCCGCTCACGGCTTCGGCCTCCGGTTCTCCAGCCCGCAGCGGGCCGGATCGTTGAGACAGGGATTCCGGCAGCGGTCCCGCTTCCGCTCCACGCAGTCCGCGCAGCAGTAGCGGTCTCCGCGCTTGTCGCAGTGGAAGCGGGAGCACATCCGGGGCGCTTTCTTCTCAGCCACTTTCCGTCCCCTCCTTAAGCTTGGCGGCGGCCTGACTTATATCCTTCAGCAGCAGTCCGGCGTATTCATAAATTCGCTCCGCGCCCTCCAGGTCCGGGGCCCGCAGGGCGAAGGCGTGGCCGTCCAGATCCACCGACAGCTCCACAGGGCCGTTCATGGCTGGAAGTGCCAAAGGCCGGGGAGGAGGAACAGCCGGAGGCGGCGCATTGGGGACGGAGTTCTCCGGTACGGGAGGAGGACGGCGCTCCGGGTTTGCCGGAAGACCCAGGTTCCGCCGCCAGTAAGCCACCGCCGATGTTGTAGCCCCCACCTTCCCCGCAATCTCCGCGTCGGACAGCTTTTCATCGTACAAGGTCCTGGCCCTTTCCGTGTCCCATCCTCTTCGTTTCATAAAAGCGCTTCCTTTCTTCGTCAGGTCCGCCTCTTTCCGCGCGGTGCAGTCCTCTCCGGGCGGGCAGGGGCGGCAATGGCCGGTAATCTGGAGATAATCGCAGCACCACGCCCCGGGGAGGTAGACGGCGTAGGCACAGCCTTTACAGCTCATGGAGTTCCCTCCTCCGGCGCCGTCCAGCACACGGTCAGGCTTTGCAGGCCGCACCGGACGGCATAATCGTAATCCGGCGTGTAGATGTCCACCCAGTTCCCCTTGACTCCGGTGTCAGTGGCCCGGAAGGTCCCGGCGCTCCCGTCGGCGTACTCCACATGGACCGTCGAGAACAGCGGGATAACCTCCGGGTCCACGGCGCAGGTGACGCCTTCCTCTACGGGGAGGCCGCTGGCGGTGATGCCATAGGCCGGGTGGTCCGGGGCCTTGCCGCAGGTGTCCTCGGTGTACCAGGTGACGGTGCAGCTCTCAATCACATGGACTTCCGCCGGAGATTCAACGGGCGTCTCCGGTTTCGGCTCCGCCCGCTCCGCGGGAGGCGGAATGAGCTGAACGGCGGGGCCGGGCGGAATCTCCGCCGCCGGAACTGGAAGGGGCCGGAGAAACAGGGCCAGGAAAAGCGCAAAAGGGAAAACTAGAAACAGAATCTTATTACGCATCAGATACCGGCCCCCTCTTTTTCCCGACAGGCTTGGCATCGGCAACCCCCACGATTTTGTTCCACTTGCGATCTGCTTTTTCCGCTTCCCTCATGGCGGCGTCCGCTTTTTTAAATACCGAGTCTGGAATATCAACCAATCTTTTTCCCTCATAGGGCGTCAGCAGGTCAATGGACTCCTGCCGCTTTTGGAATGCGTAATCAGAAACCCTCCTGGCTTCGTCTATTTTCTTTCTCTCCCGCTCTTGCCGCGGGTTCAGAACAAGAACGCCTTGCCAGAGGAAGAAAAAAATGTTATAATATCAGCGCTGTATCTGTAGGGCGAACCACCGCCCCAAACGGCCCACCGATTGGGGCGGGGCCGCAGAAATCAACCGGAAGGGCCTGACGCTATGAAAAAGTGTGTGTTTCTGCTTCTGTCTCTGGGGGCGCTGCTGCTCCTCTCCGCCTGCAAGGACCCGGAGCCGCCGGAGAGCGGCGGCGCGGAAAGGGAGACCGTGAGCCTGACTGTCTGGGGCGCCGAGGAGGACGAGGCCCTGCTTCAGGAGATTTTCGCCTCCTTCCAGTCCCGCTACGCCGGGGAGGCGGATTTCCGCATCACGTACCAGCCCCAGAGCGAGTCCCACTGCAAGGACGCCCTGCTGGGGGACCTGGAGGGCGGGGCGGATGTCTTTGCCTTTGCCGACGATCAGGTAGCCGCCCTGGCTGCCGCGGGAGGGCTAAACCCCATTCAAGATTCCAACGCCATTCGGAGCGCGAACCTCTCCGCCGCCGTGGAGGCGGCCAGTGTGGGCGGAACCCTTTATGCCTATCCCCTGACGGCGGACAACGGCTATTTTCTCTATTATAATAAGGCTTATTTTAACCAGGAGGACGTACAGTCCCTGGACCGGATGCTGGAAATCGCGGCGGCGGCCGGACGGCGGATTACCATGGACTGGTCCTCCGCCTGGTATGTTTACGCTTTCTTTGGAAACACCGGATTGCGGGTGGGGCTGAACGAGGACGGCCTTACCAACTTCTGCACCTGGAACAGCGCCGAGGGGCCCATTGCCGGCGTGGACGTGGCCCAGGCCATGCTGGATGTGGCCGCCAGCCCCGGCTTTGCCAGCCGGACGGACGAGGAATTCCTGGCGGGCGTGCGGGACGGCTCGGTGATTGCCGGAATCAGCGGCGTGTGGAACGCCGTGACCATCCAGGAGGCCTGGGGCGAAAACGCCGGAGCCGCCAAGCTGCCCACGTTTACCTGCAAGGGCCGGCAGGTTCAAATGGCCTCCTTTTCCGGCTGCAAGCTCATCGGCGTGAACGCCTATTCCAAGCATCCTCAGTGGGCGGCCCGGCTGGCGGAGTGGATTACCAGCGAGGAAAACCAGCGCCTCCGCTTCGAGCTGCGGGGCCAGGGCCCCGCCAATGCCAATGCCGCCGCTTCCCCGGAGGTTCAGGCGGCTCCCGCCATCGCCGCGCTGCTGGCCCAGTCGGAGTTTTCCCAGCTCCAGCGGGTGGGCGGCAAGTTCTGGGACCCGGTGGCGGAGTTTGCTGGGAATATGGCCCGGGGGAATCCCTCCGGCGCAGAGCTCCAGGCCCAGCTGGACCGCTTAGCGGAAGGTGTGACGGCGCGGTAAGCCGTTGAAATTTCCATCACGTTTCGGGGGGAGTACCTAATGAAAGGAAAGCTGCAACAGCGTCTGATTCTGCCCGTTGTCCTTCTGGGTCTGGTGACGCTGTTATCCAATCTCCTGGCGGTGTTCAGCATCAACAACGTCCACTCCAACGCCGGGACCATTGTGGACGAATACATGGTCAGCGAGGCAAAGCTGGAGGACATCCGGCGGTCCATTATGGACATCCACCGTCTGGCTCTCAGCCATATTGTGGCAGAGGACCACGCCACCATGATCCGTCTGGTTCAGGAGATCAAGGCGGAGGAGGCGGAGCTGGACGGAAAGCTGGCGGAGTACGCGCCCTTTGTCTTTGAGGATGACGGGGCGGTCTACCAGACCCTGCTGACGGACTATGACGCCTTTAAGCACGCCCTGGTGGGGCTGGTCTGCGCCAGCGCCGACAGCAAAACCCAGGAGGCTTACACCATGGCCAATGGGGACGTGGCCGCCCGGAGCCAGGCGGCGGAGGCGGGCATCAACGCTCTCTCTGCCTCCGTTTCCACCCAGGCGGAGGCGGCCCGGGGACGCCTCTTCGTGGTGTATCTCACGTCTCTGGCCGTCAGCGCCGGGACGTTGACGGCGGGGGTGCTCCTGGTGTGGGCCGCTCTGCGGATTATCCGGAAGTACGTCATGGCCCCCATCCAGGGAGCTATGGGTACCCTACAGGACAGCTCTCAACGTATACGCGGCGTGGTGGGAGACGTCCGGAAACGGACCCGGACCTCCAGCGGCAGCGCCCGAGACCTCTCCGGCCTGACGGAGCAGCTTTCCGCCGCTCTGGAGGAAATCGCCGGGAACACCGCCGCCATCACCGCTAGCGCCTCCGGCACCCAGGAGGACGCGGTACATATGGCGGAGGAGTGTGCCGCTATCACCGCTTACTCCGTGGAGATGCGGGGCCGGGCGGAGGAGATGGAGCGGTCCGCCCAGGCGGAGATGGAGGCCGTTCAGGCCCGGACGGAGGAGATCATGGCCGTGCTGGACCAAGCCATCGAGAAGAGCCGGAGCGTGGACCGCATCGGCATTTTGACCAAGGACATCCTGTCCATTTCCTCCTCTACGGACCTCATTGCCATCAACGCTTCCGTGGAGGCGTCCCGGGCCGGAGAGGCCGGGAAGGGCTTCTCCGTGGTGGCTCGGGAGATTCGCCGTCTGGCGGATTCCTGCGCGGAGACCGCCAGCCATATCCAGGAGGTCAGCGGCGTGGTTACCGGTGCGGTGAGCTACCTCTCCAGCAGCGCGCGGGAACTGTCGGAGTACTTGGGCCAGGCCTTGCGGGCCCAGCTGGAGCAGTCCGTCCAGTCCGGACGGCAGTACCGGGATGACGCGGCCTATGTCGAGGGGGCCATGGCCTCCTTCAACGGGCAGGCGGACCGGCTCCGGGAGGCCATGGAGGACGTGTCTGCCTCCATCTCCAGCATCTCCGGCGCGGTGGAGGAGGCGGTTTCCGGCGTTACCGGCGTGGCGGACAGCACCCGGGCGCTGGTGGATGATCTGGCGGGCATCACCTCCGGCATGGACACCAACCAGGAGATTGTGGGGGAGCTGCAGCGTCAGGTGGATGTGTTTGCAAATCTGTAGCCTTGGAACAATCCTCAAAAAGGCGGCGGACGCGTTGCGTCCGCCGCCTTTGGCTATTTTGGAAGAAAGGCTTCCGCCGGGCGCTCCCCCAGGGCGCCGTCGTGCCCGGCGGCCTCGTCCATCCGGGCCTCCTCAGTTTTGATCTCCCAGTGGATGATAAAGGTCAGAGCTCCCCGGAGCAGAATCACCAGCCCCAGAACCATGAGCTCGCTCAGCTCCCGGACCAGCACGGTCCGCAGCACCTCACCGCCCAGCTTAAACTCCAGCGCCAGGGAAATACCCTGGGCCAGATACAGACGGATGTGGGGCTTGTGCTTTATACAGCCGATCATACTCTTTACCGCCGTCACCAGCAGTACGGCAACACCGGCACATTCCAGCAGCAGCACACCGTACTGAACGACTAACTGGAAAACCTCTTCAATTTGTTGGAGCAGTGTCATCCGTGAATCCCTCCCCGCATAGTGCCTATGCGACGGAAACAAGGCATGGTCCCCGAGGACGCGCGGGGCCTTATCTCCGTCCCAGCTCCCGCCGGACGGCCTTGGCCAAAAGCTCCTGCCCCTCGGGGGAGCGAAGGACCTCCAGCGCCGCCTCCCGCATCAGGGCCTGGAAGGAGGGGCTTTTCAGCAGCGCGCCGAAGACCGCGCCGTCCTCCCGCACCGCCGCCGGGCGGGGCTTTTTTGAAACGGGCGGGGCCGCCGGAGTTCGGACGGGCTCCTCTGTGGGCACATTGCCGGAGAGCCAGCTGTCTCCCTGGGCAGGGTCGTCGCTCTCGCCCCGGAGATAGGGGAGGGTGACGGAAAAGTAGTCCGCCAGCTTCCGCTGCTGGTCCTGGGTGGGCGTCTGCCGCCCGGTTTCAAACTTCTCCATGGCCGTCTTGGGGAAGCCCAGGGCGGCGGAAAGGGCGGGGCGGCTGATTCCCCGCTCCATGCGGAGCGCCTCCAGGCGCCGCGCCATTGTTACCATGATGAAAACCTCCGTTTGAGGCGCGGCGAAGGCCGCGCCTCTGGTTTCTTATTCCCGCCGGTCCGGCAGGAGGACGACGCTTCCCGCCGCCCGGGTGGCGTTCAGGTCGATGAGCCGCTGGTTGGAGCTGCCCCGGAAGCGGAGGGAGATGTCCTTCAGCGCCTCCACAAAGCGGCCGTCCACCAGCACGTCCAGAAGGGACAGCAGCGCCTCCGTGGCCTCGCGGCGGGGATAGCTTCCCTCCGTCAGCAGCTCCTCGTAGGTGAAGCCGCTGAACGCCCAGATGTTCTTTTCCGGGTACGCCGCCCGCACCTTTCGCAGGAAGGGGAGGAGTGCCCGCTGGTTTTCCGGCTCAAAGGGCTCGCCGCCCAAAACCGTCAGGCCGCTGACATAGCTGGGGGAGAGGAGGGCGAGAATCCGGTCCTCCGTCTCCTCCGTAAAGGGCCGGCCGTAGTCAAAGGCCCAGGTCTGGGGCTGGAAGCAGTGCTCACAGTGGTTGGTGCAGCCGGAGACGAAGAGGCTGACCCGGACGCCCTCGCCGTTGGCGACGTCGCAGTCTTTGATTTCTCCGTAATACATGGCCCTTACAGGTGCAGCACCCGGTCCCGGATCTCCTGGGTCCGGCCCTGGTTCCAGTACTGGGTCCCGATGTAGCCGCAGGTCCGCCGGGCCACGTTCATCTTGTCCTGGTCCGTGTTGCCGCACTTGGGGCATTTCCAGACCAGCTTGCCGTGCTCTTCCTCAATCTGGATTTCCCCGTCCCAGCCGCAGACCTGGCAGTAGTCGCTTTTGGTGTTCAGCTCGGCGTAGATGATGTTGTCATAGATGAATTTCATCACCTGGAGCACCGCCTCCAGATTGTTCTGCATGTCCGGCACCTCCACGTAGCTGATGGCCCCGCCGGGGGAGAGGTGCTGGAACTGGGCCTCGAATTTCAGCTTGTCGAAGGCGTTGATCTGCTCCGTCACATGGACGTGGTAGGAGTTCGTAATATAGCCCTTGTCGTTGATACCCTCCACAATGCCGAAGCGGCGCTGGAGGCACTTGGCGAATTTGTAGGTGGTGGACTCCAGGGGGGTGCCGTAGAGGCTGAAATCGATGTTGTGCTCCGCCTTCCACTTCCGGCAGGCGGCGTTCATGGTTTCCATGATCTCCAGGGCGAAGGGGGTGGCGGAGGGGTCCGTGTGGCTCTTGCCGGTCATGTACTTCACGCACTCGTAAAGCCCGGCGTAGCCCAGGGAGATGGTGGAGTAGCCGCCGTAGAGCAGCTTGTCGATGGGCTCGCCCTTCTTGAGCCGGGCGCAGGCGCCGTACTGCCACAAAATGGGGGCCACGTCGGAGGGCGTGCCCTTCAAGCGCTCGTGGCGGCACAGCAGGGCCTGGTGGCACAGCTCCAGCCGCTCCTCAAAAATCTCCCAGAATTTTTCAATGTTCCCGCCGGAGCTCAGGGCCACGTCGGGGAGGTTGATGGTCACCACGCCCTGGTTGAACCGCCCGTAGTACTTGGGCTTCCCGGTCTCCGGCTCCACGTAGGGCGTCAGGAAGCTGCGGCAGCCCATGCAGGTGTAGCAGTGGCCCTCGCCGTTTTTGTCCACCTTCAGTTCCAGCATCTTCTTCTCGGAGATGTAGTCCGGGACCATCCGCTTGGCGGTGCATTTGGCCGCCAGCTTCGTGAGGTACCAGTAGGGGGAGTCCTCGCGGATGTTGTCCTCCTCCAGCACGTAGATGAGCTTGGGGAAGGCGGGGGTGATCCACACGCCGTCCTCGTTCTTCACGCCCTCGTAGCGCTGCTCCAGGGTCTCCTCGATGATAAGGGCCAGGTCCTTGCGCTCCTGCTCGTTCTTGGCCTCGCCGAGATACATGAAGACCGTCACGAAAGGCGCCTGTCCGTTGGTGGTCAAGAGGGTCAGCACCTGGTACTGGATGGTCTGGACGCCGCCCCGGACCTCCTCCCGGAGGCGGGTCTCCACCAGCTTGGAGAGGCTGTCCTCGTCCAGGATGACGCCGATTTCCTTCATCTCCTTTTCCACAATGACCCGGAGCTTTTTCCGGCTCACGTCCACAAAGGGGGCCAGGTGGGCCAGGGAGATAGACTGGCCGCCGTACTGGTTGGAGGCCACCTGGGCCACGATCTGAGTGGCGATGTTGCAGGCGGTGGCGAAGCTGTGGGGGCGTTCTATCAGCGTGCCGGTGATGACGGTGCCGTTTTGCAGCATGTCCTCCAGGTTCACCAGGTCGCAGTTGTGCATGTGCTGGGCGAAGTAGTCGGAGTCGTGGAAGTGGATGATGCCCTCCTGATGGGCCTCCACAATCTCCTTGGGCAGCAGCAGCCGCTCGCTGAGGTCCCGGGAGACCTCGCCGGCCATGTAATCCCGCTGGGTGGAGTTCACCACCGGGTTCTTGTTGGAGTTTTCCTGCTTGGCCTCCTCGTTGCAGCATTCAATGAGGCTGAGGATGCGGTCGTCCGTGGTGTTGCTCCGGCGGACCAGGGAGCGGGTGTAGCGGTAGGTGACGTAATTCTTCGCCACCTCGAAGGCCCCGTGGGCCATGATCTGGTATTCCACCAGGTCCTGGATTTCTTCCACAGAGGGAGAACGGCCCAGCTCCTGACATGCCAGCTCCACGGATTCCGCAATGCGGCGGACCTGGGTGGAGGTCATGCGCTTTTCCGCGTCGATGCTCTCGTTGGCACGGGTGATGGCCGATAAGATCTTGGTGATGTCGAACGAGACCTCGGTGCCGTTCCTTTTGATAACTTTCATTTGTATCCCCCTATGTTGAATATGTACCGGATTTGACCACAATACGTTGACAGTGGGGCGAGTATATCATACAAGATATAGGGGGCGCAAGTGTTTTTTGCGACATTCTTGAAAAAATATCCGGCCCCGTGAGGAAGCGGATTGCCCAACGTCAGCAGCGCCAAGGGTTTGCGGTCGCTTGGAAAAGACTGTAAAAATTTTTTGAAAAAATTCTACATCCTGACCAAGCTTCCTCACTCTCCCTCCGCCAGCCGGTAGCCCACCCCCACCTCGGTGAAGAGGTATTCCGGCTCGGCGGGGTTGCGCTCAATCTTGCGGCGGATGTTGGCCATATTGACCCGAAGGATCTGGTTGCCGCTTCCCGCCCGGGGACCCCAGAGCTCCTTGATAATGGCATCGTAGGTCAGCACCTTCCCGGCGTGTTTGCCAAGCAACGCCACGATGCGGAACTCGCTGAGAGTCAGCTTCACGTTTTCGCCCCGGACCAGGACCTGGTGCTTGTTGTAGTCGATGACCAGCTCCCCTACGGAGTAGGTGCCCTTCTGGGCGATTTCGTCGTTGCCGCTGGCGGTGCGGGTGTGGCGGATGGCCGTGCGGACCCGGGCCAGCAGCTCGGCGGTGCCGAAGGGCTTGGTGAGGTAGTCGTCGGCCCCCTGGTCCAGGGCCGTCACCTTGTCCCGCTCGTGGGAGCGGGCGGAGACCACCACCACCGGCAGACTGGACCAGCTCCGCAGCTGGCGGAGGATGTCCAGCCCATCCATATCCGGCAGCCCCAGGTCCAGAATTACCAAATCCGGACAGTGGGAGGTGATCATGGACAGACCCTCCTGTCCGGTGCGGGCCTGGATGGTCTCGTAGCCCTGGCCGTCCAGAACGGCGGCGATGAACTGGGCGATGCTCTTCTCGTCCTCGACGACCAGTATTTTTTCCCGGATATTCATAGCGATACCTCCTGTTGGACCGTGGGCAGGCGGAAGGAAAGCTCCGCCCCCTGGAGCAGATTCTTGGCGGTAATGGTTCCTCCATGGGCCAAAACGATGGCCCGGCAGACGGAGAGCCCCAGGCCCATGTTTCGCTTCCCGTCTCCGTCCGGGAGGCGGTGGGATTTGAGGCGGCCGTCAAAGAGGGTGTCCAGCTCCCGCCTGGGAATACCTCCGCCATCGTCCCGCACGGTAATCCGGGCGAAGCCCTCCTCCGCCTCCAGAAGCAGGGCGATGTTGGCGGCCTGGCCGTGAACGGCGGCGTTTTCCAGCAGGTTGGCCAGGACCTGTTCGATGAGAATGGGGTCCATGGGGACCATCAGCAGCTCCTCCGGGGCGGAGACGGTGACGCTGACCTGGGGGAAGCGGCGGCGGAACTTCTGAGCCGCGGCCCCCAGCACCTCCTCGGCGGGCTCCGGCTCCTTGGCGATGCGGGCCTGGGCGTCCCCCATGCGGGTGATGGAGAGAAGGTTTTCCACCACCCGGATGAGCCACTGGGCCTCCTCCCGGGCGTTTTCCAGCAGCTCCCGCTGCTCCCGCTCCGAGAGGCCGGGATTTTCCAGCACGGCGGAGGTGGAGCCCACGATGGAGGTCAGGGGCGTGCGGATGTCGTGGGAGACGGAGCGGAGGAGGTTGGCCCGCATCTTCTCCCGCTCGTTCTCCGCCAGGAGCTGGGCCTGCCGCTTGGCCTGGGCGGTGAGGGTGCTGGTGATAAGGGAGATCATCAGCAGGGTGAAGAAGGTGAGGGGATAGCCGGGGTTGTGAAAGTCAAAGGCCCAATAGGGGTAGGTGAAGATGAAATTGACGAAGATGACCCCCAGAATCACGGAGATGGACCCGTAGAGATAACCCCTGGTGAGCCGGGAGATCAGCAGCACCGCCAGCACAAAAACCGGGGCGGCGAAGCCGTCGATGCTGCCCGCCAGCCAGAGGATGAGGCACAGCCCAACCGCGCAGAGAAGGATGGCGGCGGTGATGAGGAAGTCCCTCCGGGAGACGGGGAAGAGGGGAGAGGCCCAGGGCTTGCGGAAGGCCATGACGGAGGCTCCTTTCTAAATCGGGGTGTTTTCCCTATTGTAACAGGAACTCCGGCAAAATTCAATCTCTCCGATTCCGCCCGGCCCCCAGAAGGCCCAGGAGCCACAAAACGTCCTTCCAGCCCACCACCCGGAATAGAAGCCACAAGGAGGCCAGCGCCAGCAAATAGCACCCCATGGGAAGCAAGGCCCCCGCCGCTCCCGCCTGGGGCCGGAGGAGGAACACGGGCAGAGCGGCGACAGCCCCGCAGAAGGCGGATTTCACCGCCGGGCCGGGGGAGAACCGCAGGCCCGCCGACCGCCCCAGCCGCCGGAGGCTCAGGCTGAAGTTCACCAGGTGGGAGGCGGCGAAGCTGAAATAATAGCCCCCCATGCCGAACCGGGGCAGCAGCAGCCAGAGCAGGACCACGTCCATGAGATTTGTCAGCAGGTTGTACCGGGCGTTGGCGCTCTGCTGGCCCAGGCCCTTGCACATGGCGTCCACCACGATATCCAAATAGAGGATGGGGACCAGAGGGGCGTACAGCCGGAGGCAGGCCCCGGCGGCCTCGCTGCGGTAGAGCAGCTGCCCCAGGGGCCGGGCGGCGGCAAAGACGGCCCCTCCCGCGCAGATGCCGAAGAGCCAGGAGACCCGAAGCCCCTGCCGGGCCAGATACCGAACCCGGACCTGTCCCCGGCGCTGGGAGCAGCGGGAGAATTCCGCCACCAGCAGGTCCGCCAGGGAGGCCAGGATGGCGGTGGGAAACATCAGCACCGGGAATACCATGCCGTGGAGCACGCCGTAGTCCGCCATGGCGTTCACTGTCCCGGCGAAAAGAGCCAGCCGCCGGGGAATGATGAGGTTTTCAATGGTATTGAGCCCCGCCCGAAGATCGTCCGCCAGCCCCACTGGCAAAGCCAGCCCAAAGACCCGCCGCCATGGGGGGCGGTCCGTCCGGCCTTGGGAAGCGCCCTCCTGCCGAAGGACCCACAGGGCCCCCAGGGACAGCGCCCCGGCTAGGGAGGAGCCCAGGGCCACCGACAGGCAGGCCCGTTCCGCGTCCCCGCCCGCCCAGCGAGAGAGGAGGACAAAGGTGACGGCGATGGCGCAGCCCTGCTCCAGGAATTCCACCGCCACCAGGGTCCGCAGCCGTCCGGCGGCGGTGAAGAGGCCGGTCATCACGCCGTTTAAGCAGCTCACCGGCAGAAACAGGGCAAAGGCCCGGAGGGCAGCTTCCGTCGCGCGGTTCCCAATCCAGCCCCCGGCGATGCGGGGGGTGAGGACCCAGAGCCCCGCCGCCGCGGGCAGGGCGAAGAGGAGGCAGTAGCGGACACAGCCGGACAGGGCGGGCCGGACGCTCCTCCTCCGCCCCAGGGCCTCGGCTGAGAGGTAGAGGGCGCAGGTCCGAGCCCCGGCGGAGCCCAGGGTAAAGGCCAGCATCCGCACGGAGAGGACCAGCTGCAAAAGGCCCACCCCGGCGGCCCCAATCCGGCCGGAGAGATAGACCTGAAAGCTCATGCCCGCGAGACGCAGGGCCAGGTTGGCCCCGGTGAGCAGCAGAGCGCCGTAAAACATGGTGCTTCCTTTTTTCAAAACAACACCCCCGTCCTACACTATATGGACATGACGGGGCCGGTAGGACAAAAGGGTGGGGTTGAACCGGCGGCGAGGGTGTGGTAAGATAGACCCAATATCGTCGGGCTGCGGGAGGAAGGAATTATGCGGCAATATATTTTGGACGCCTTCACGGAGGAGCTGTTTGCCGGAAATCCGGCGGCGGTCCTGCCCTGCAAGCGGATGCCGGACCCGGCGCTTATGCAGAACATCGCCATAGAAAACAACTATTCGGAAACCGCCTTTGTGGTCAAAACCGGCGGCGGGAGCTATGACTTGAAGTGGTTTACCCCCAGCGGGGAGATCGACCTCTGCGGCCACGCCACCCTGGCGTCAGCCTACGTCGTCAGTGAGTTTGTGGAGCCCGGCGTTTCGGAGATGCGCTTTCAGACCCTGAGCGGGGAGCTGCGGGCCACGCGGGAGGGGGCGTGGATTACCCTGGATTTTCCCGTTGGAAAGACGAAGCCCGTCCCGGTGACGGAGGCGATGCTGGCCGCGACAGACGGTCTGGCCCGGGAGGCGTATTTCGACGGCGGGGACCTGGTAATCACCGTGGGAAGCGAGGAAGAGCTGGCCCGGTTTGTCCCCAACGACGGGCTGATTTTAAAGCTGGACGGCCTGCGGGACGGGCTGGGGCTGATCCTGACCGCCCCTTCCGCGGAGTATGATTTTGTGTCCCGGTACTTCTACCCCTGTTCTTATCCCAGGGCCCATGTCATGGAGGACCCCGTAACGGGACGGGCCCACACCTTCCTGGCCCCTATTTGGGCAAAGAAGCTGGGAAAAACCCGCATGACGGCCCGGCAGATTTCCCGGCGGGGCGGTGTGGTGGCCGTCCGGCTGGAAGGGGGCCGGGTCTTTCTGGGCGGAAGGGTCCGGTTGTTTATGGAGGGAGAAATCCCCTTTGATCTGTAAGGGAACGGCCGGTCCTATGGAAGAAATCAAGAACTGCATAAAGGAGAACATCCCTATGACAATCGCCGTCATTGCCGGAACGCCGGTGGACACCCAAATGGGCGTGGAGCTATTAAATGGAAAGGGCGTGGAGGCCCTGGGCTTTCCCGTCTCCCGGACCCCGGAGGAGCAAACCGCCTTCCAGGTAGGCTCCCGGCCCGCCCGGGAGGAGGCCGTGGGGGCCATTTTGAATCAAATCAAAGCCCGGGGCTTAGGCCGGGTGATGGTTTACTGCAATTCCCTCAGCGCGGCCATTGACGCTCACGCCTTGGCGGAGGCCCGGGGGCTTCGGGCCTGGACTCCCATGGACGTTTACGGCGAGCTGGCCTGCCGGTACCGCCGGGTGGGGGTCCTGGCCGCCAACTGCCAGGGAGCCGCCGGGGTGGAACGGGCCATGGTGAACGCCTCCCCCGAGATCTTGGTCTTTGGCGCGGCGGACCTGGGGCTGGTGCTGGGGGTGGAGGCCGGCGCGCCGCCGGAGGAGCTGGTGGAGCGCCGCGGCCTGGAGCATCTCCTGCGCTTTTTTGAGTATAACGGCGCGGAGGCGGTGGTGCTGGGCTGCACCCACTTCCCCTATGTGAAGGAGACCCTCCAGACCCGGACGGCCCTGCCGGTGCTGGACCCGGCGGAGCGGCTGGTGGAGCTGACCCTGGGGAATTGACCGGGCGGCCGGGGTAAAAGCCCTGCGCAAAATCCATAGTAAACCGCCCCTCCGCCTGCCGGAAGGGCGGTTTTTCTCCCTGGCGGAAGAGGAGGGGAAGTGCCTGGAACCGTTAAGACAACGCAAGAAAAGGTAAAATTCCCAGAAAAAAAGCAGTTCACAGACTGGACATTTTTAGAAGCATGGTGTACAATGTCAGGAAGTATGTGATAGTCTGTCCAGGCAGGTCAGCCGTCCCGACGGTGGGCGGTCCTTCCGTCCGCGCCCGGGCCGCTGTCAGGAGTAAAAAATGAGGTGAAATAATGGCACAAGCGTTCTTCGGCGGCGTTCATCCCCACGACATGAAAGCCGCGACCAATGAAAAGGCCATCGAACAACTGCCCGCTCCGGCACAGGTGGTCATTCCCATGTCCCAGCACTTTGGCGCGCCATGCACCCCCCTGGTGAAGGCCGGCGACCATGTGAAGGTGGGCCAGAAGATCGGCGAGTTCCGCGGTCTCGGCGCCCCCATCCACGCCAGCGTCTCCGGCACCGTCAAGGCGGTGGAGCCCCGGCCCTATTCCATGGGCGGAAACGTCATGTCCGTGGTCATTGACAACGACGGACAGGACGAGGTCAGCGAGGAGGTCCAGGCCCCCGCGAACCCGGACGCCCTGAGCGTGGACGAGATGGTGGAAATTGTGAAAAACGCCGGCATCGTCGGCATGGGCGGCGCCACCTTCCCCACCCACGTGAAAATTTCCGGCGGCATCGGAAAAGTGGACACCGTGATCATCAACGGCGCGGAGTGCGAGCCCTACATCACCGGCGACCACCGGGCCATGCTGGAGCGCTCTGAGGAGATCATCGGCGGCGCGACCTACCTCGCCAAGATGTTCGGCGTGGAAAAAGTGGTCATCGGCGTGGAGGTCAATAAACAAAACGGCATTGACCGGCTGAACAAAACCATTGCCGAAAAGCACGCCCCCGTGGTGGTGGAGGGCCTCCGCTGCCGCTACCCCCAGGGCGGTGAGAAGCAGCTCTGCCAGGCCATCACCGGCAAGCAGGTGCCCCCGGGCGGGCTGCCCAGCAACATCGGCTGCGCGGTATTCAATATCAATACCACCTGCGCCATCTTCAAGGCGATTACCACGGGAATGCCAGTGGTGAAAAAGGTGGTGACGGTCTCCGGCTCCGGCGTGGTGGAGCCCAAGAATATCGAGTGCCCCATCGGCACCCCCGTGTCCCTCCTGTTTGACTTCTGCGGCGGGCTGAAGGACGGCACCTATAAGCTCATCGCCGGCGGCCCCATGATGGGCATGGCCCAGTACACCGCCGACATCCCCGTGGCCAAGGGCACCGGCTGCATGCTGGCCTTCTGCGAGAAGGAAGAGCAGACCGTGGAGCATCCCCAGTGTATCCGCTGCGGCAAGTGCGTGGGCGTGTGCCCCATGCACTTAGAGCCCCTGTTCCTGTACCAGTATGCCTCCAAGGGCCTGGTGGACGAACTGAACGACGCCCACATCATGGACTGCATGGAGTGCGGCGCCTGCGCCTACACCTGCCCCGCCCGGCTGCACCTGACCCATATGTTCAAAACCGGCAAGCAGCTGGTGAAGGACGCCGCGGCCAAGGCCAAAGCCGCCGCCGAGGCCAAAAAAGCCGCCGATGAGGCGAAAAAGGAGGTTGTCAACAAATGACGGACTATAAGAATCTCAAGCTGATCGCCACCTCCTCGCCCCATATCCGCGGCAGCGAGACCACCCAGGGCATCATGAAAGACGTCATCATCGCCATGCTGCCCGCCCTGGCTTACGCCTGCTTCAACTTCGGCCTCCGGGCTCTAACGCTGACCCTGGTGTCCGTGGCCGGGTGCGTGTTTTTCGAGTGGCTGTACCGCAAGGTCATGAAGAAGCCCCAGTCCGTTCTGGACCTTTCCGCCGTGGTCACCGGCATGCTGCTGGCCTTCGTCAGCCCCGTGCAGATTCCCTATTGGATGATTCTCATTGGCGACTGCTTCGCCATCATCATTGTCAAGCAGCTCTTCGGCGGCATCGGCAAAAACTTCGTGAACCCCGCCCTGGCGGGCCGGGCCGTGCTGCTGGCCAGCTACGCCGGGTCCATGACCACCTGGGTGGACCCCGCCATGAATAAAGCGGCCCTGTTCGGGTCCAACGTGGACATCGTCACCGCCGCCACCCCCCTGGCCTACATGAAGGGCACGGACCCCGTGGCCCTGGCCGAGAGCTTTGGGAACCTCACGGGTACATACAGCGTCGGCCAGATGTTCATGGGCCAGATCGGCGGCTCCCTGGGCGAGGTCTCCGCGCTGATGCTGATCATCGGCGGCGCGTACCTCATCTGGCGGAAGGTCATCAACTGGCAGACCCCCGCGGCCTACATCGGCACCGTGGCCGTCCTCACCTTCCTGTTCCCCAAGGCCGGCAGCAGCCTGGACTGGATGCTCTACAGCATCTTCGGCGGCGGCCTCATGCTGGGCGCGTTCTTCATGGCCACCGACTACGCCACCTCCCCCGTCACCAAAAAGGGCCAGCTGATTTTCGGCGTGGGCTGCGGATTGTTCACCGTGCTGATCCGCTACTTCGGGTCCTATAACGAGGGCGTGTGCTACTCCATCATGGTCATGAACCTGTTCGTGCCCTTCATCGACAAGTACACCAAGCCCGTGCGCTTCGGCGTTGTGAAATCCGACAAGAAGGAGGGGGCCGCGAAATGAGCACCAAGAGCAAGGAAAAGGTCCAGATGGACCCCGCGTACATTATTAAACTGACCGTCACGCTGCTGGTCACCTGTGTGGTTGTGGCGGCGGCCCTGGGCGGCGTCAACGCCGTCACCGAGGAAAAAATCGACGCCATCAACTGGGCTAAGACCGTGGAGGCCATGAAGGCCGTGGTGGCGGATCCGGACAACACCACCTTCTCCGACAAGCTGACCCTTACCGACGAGATGACCGCCGCCTCCGGCAGCGTCACCCTGGACTCCGTGTATGAGGCCCAGGTGGGCGGCGCGACGGCGGGCTACGCCATCAAGGTGGTGGCCAGCGGCTCTCAGGGCAAGATTGAGATGATGGTGGGCGTGGACGGAGAAGGAACCGTCACCGGCGTGTCCATCGTCAAAAACGCGGAAACCGCGGGCATCGGCTCCAAGGTCATGACCAACATGCCCACCGCCTCCGGCGTGGGCGTCCTGAGCCAGTTCGAGGGCAAGAGCGCCGCCGACGGGCTTCTGGCAGTGGGAACGAATGTGGACGCCATCTCCGGCGCCACGGTTTCCACCCGGGGCGTGACCAACGGCGTCAACGCCGCGCTGGCTGTGGCCGGCGTGATGGGCTGAGAAAGGGGGAGCTGAAACATGAATCTTGGTAAACAGCTGAAAGAGGGCCTGCTGACCCAAAACCCCGTTCTGGTGCAGATGCTGGGCCTGTGCTCCACCATGGCCATCACCACCTCCATCATGAACGGCTTAGGCATGGGCGTGTCCGTGCTCATCATTCTGACGGCGGCCAACGTGGTTATCTCCGCCATCCGGAAGATTGTCCCCGACAAGATCCGTATCGCCATGTTCATCGTGGTCATCGCGGGCTTCGTCACCTGCGTGGACCTGCTGCTTCAGGCCTTTGTCCCGGCGATTGCCGAGTCTCTGGGCGTGTTCATTCCGCTGATCGTGGTGAACTGCATCATCCTGGGCCGGGCGGAGGCCTTCTCCTATAAGAACGGCGTGGGCGCTTCCTTCTTCGACGGCATCTTCCAGGGCCTGGGCTACACCCTCGTCCTGCTGGCGATGTGCTTCATCCGGGAGCTGCTGGGCGCGGGAACTCTGGCGGGCTTCCGCATCATTCCGGAGCAGTTCCCCATCGGCATTCTGACTCTGCCCGTGGGCGGCTTCCTGGTGCTGGGCTTCCTCATCGCCGCCATGCAGTGGGCGCTGTCCAAGAGTAAGGAGGGCAAGTAAATGGATCAAATTTCAAGACTGCTGGCGATTACGCTGGCCGCCATCCTGGCGAACAACTTCATCTTCTCCCAGTTCCTGGGCATCTGCCCCTTCCTGGGCGTTTCCAAGAAGGTGGACACCGCCGTGGGCATGGGCTTCGCCGTGACCTTCGTCATGGGCCTGGCCTCCGCCATCACCTGGGCGGTGAACAAATTCATCCTGGTGCCTCTGGATCTGGAGTACATGCAGACCGTGGCCTTCATTCTGGTCATCGCGTCCCTGGTGCAGTTCATTGAGATGTTTCTCCAGAAGTCCATGCCCTCTCTGTATACGGCCCTGGGCGTGTACCTGCCCCTGATCACCACCAACTGCGCGGTGCTGGGCGTTGCGCTGCTGAACATTCAGGAGGGTTACAACTTCATTGAGTCCGTGGTCTACGGCATCACCGGCGGCATCGGCTTCCTGGTTGCCATCGTGCTGTTTGCCAGCATCCGGGAGCGGCTGGTCTTTGCCGAGTATCCCAAGAGCTTCGAGGGCTTCCCCATCGCGCTGGTCACCGCCGGTCTCATGGCCCTGGCGTTCATGGGCTTCTCCGGCCTGGTAATTTGGTAAGGGGGGCGGCTGAATTATGATGAATATTTTATTCGCGGTTGCCGTCCTGGGCATCCTGGGCGCGATCTTCGGCCTGGTCCTGGCCGTGGCCTCCAAGATTTTCGAGGTAAAGAAGGACCCCCGTGAGGAGGCCATCCTGGGCCTGCTGGCCGGGGCCAACTGCGGCGGCTGCGGCTATCCCGGCTGCGGCGGCTGCGCCGCCGCCATTCTGGCGGGAGAAGCTCCCGTCACCGCCTGCGCCCCCGCCGGGGCGGAAAACGCCGCCGCCATCGCCAAGATCATGGGCATGGAGGCTCCCACCGGGGAGCGGCAGGTGGCTTTCGTCCGCTGCACCGGCGGCGTGAACGCGAAAAAGCGCTTTGACTATGTGGGCGTGAAGGACTGCGTCTCCGCGACGAAGGTCGCGGGCGGTCCCCTGGAGTGCGCCTTCGGCTGCCTGGGCTTTGGCTCCTGCGTGGCCGCGTGCCAGTTCGGCGCCATGTCCATCGGCCCCGGCGGCACCGCCGTGGTGGACCCGGACAAGTGCACCGCCTGCATGGCCTGCGCCGCCGCCTGCCCCCGGCACCTGATTACCTCCGTCCCCGTGTCCAAGAAGGTTCACGTAGGCTGCGCCAACCAGGACAAGGGCAAGGCGGCTATGAGCGTCTGCTCCACCTCCTGCATCGGCTGCGGATTGTGCCAGAAGGAGTGCAAAAAAGACGCCATCCATGTGGAAAACGGCGTAGCGGTCATCGACTATGACAAGTGCGTGGGCTGCAAGCTCTGCACCAAGGTCTGCCCCAGAGACGCTATCCTCCCTGTGGCAACCGCCGAGGAGAAGGAAAAGTACAAGGCCATCAAGAAGGCTCAGGCCGAAAAGGCCAAGGCCGCGGCGGAAGCTAAGGCCGCGGAGCCCGCTGGAAAGTAACCCTTCAAGATGCTGGAAAATGCCCCGGACTCAGGTCCGGGGTGTTTTTTTGCCCGCCAAGGTTGACCTGGATTTTTATGGAATTTATCGAAGGGCCTTGTATTTTGCCGGAAGCTGGTATATGATAAGGACGTCCCCGGCGAAGGCCGGAAGGACAAAGGCAGAGTAGGGACACGCGTGTTAAAGTGCCGGAGAGACGGGGAGTTGCTCTTTGGACGAAGGAAGAAATTCCGCAGTGCGCGTCTCGCATCCCGCTGCCGCATATGGGAACGGGCTTCCTCTGTGCGGCGTGCTGCCGCAATTTTAGAGGAGGTTTTTGTTATGCCCAAAAGGAATGTGAAACGGATGTGCTACGCCGCGCTGCTGGCGGCCATGTACCTGCCCCTGTCGCTCTACGCGGCGGTGCAGGTGGGGAATGTGCGGATTTCCTTCGGCTCCCTGCCGGTGGTGGCGGCCGCCCTGCTCTTCGGCCCGGTGGACGCGGTAATCGTGGCCATGGTGGGCGAGTTCTTCAAACAGCTTTTGACCTACGGCGTCACCTACACCACCGCGCTGTACCTGATCCCCCCGGCCCTCCGGGGCCTGGTGGTGGGCCTGGGGGCCCTTGCGCTGCTGTCCCTCCGGGGCCAGCGGCTGGAGGAGCGGCGGATGCTTTGCTATGCTGTTTGCGTCGTGGCGGCCGTCTGCACCACCCTGGGGAACACGCTGGTGAACTGGCTGGACAGCGTGCTGATGGGCTACTATTTTCCAGGCCTGATTCTGGGTGATTTTGTCTGGCGGCTCATAGTGGGCATAATCAACGCCGTGGTGATGTCCTCCCTGGCAATTCCCCTGGTGAAGGCGCTCCGGCAGCGGAATGCGGTCAGCCTGTAAAGGAGGCGGCTTTATGACGGGAGAAGAGGCCGTGGCCTACGTCTGGTCCCACGGGTGGGAGGCCCATGCCCCGGGCCTGGGCCGTATCCGGGAGCTGCTGCGCCGCCTGGAGGACCCCCAGAAGGGGCTGAGATTTATCCACGCGGCGGGCACCAACGGCAAGGGCAGCGTCTGCGCCTGTCTCGCCTCCGTGCTGGAGGCGGCGGGGTATCGGGTGGGGCTGAACACGTCCCCCCATCTGGAACGCTTTCATGAGCGCATCCGGGTGAACGGGGAGGAGATTTCCGATGAAGCCCTTGGGGCGGTGATGGACCGGGTCCGCCCCGCGGCGGAGGCCATGGCGGAGCACCCCACGGAGTTCGAGCTGATCACCGCCGCCGCCTTCCTGCACTTTCAGGAGCAGGCCTGTGATATCGTGGTCCTGGAGACCGGCCTGGGCGGGGGCCTGGACGCCTCCAACGTCATCGAGACTCCAGAGCTGGCAATCCTCACCGCCATGGGCATGGACCACGCCGCCATTCTGGGCCCCACCCTTCGGGACATCGCCGCCGCCAAGGCGGGGATTATCAAGCCGGGCGGGACCGTGGTCAGCCGGGGGGGCTGTCCCGAGGCGGACGAGGTGTTTCGCCAGGTCCGCCAAGAGCGGGGGGCGGACTTGACGGAGCTGGACCTCTCCCGGCTGCGGGTCCGGCGGCTGGACCTGGAGGGCGCGGTTTTCGACTTCGTCCCCTGGGAGAACCTGACCATCCCCCTGGCGGGGGCCTATCAGGCGGAGAACGCCGCCCTGGCCCTGACGGCCCTGGAGGCCTTGAAGAAAAAGGGATGGAGCATCCCGGAGGAGGCCGTCCGCCAAGGGCTGGCGGCGGTCCGTTGGCCGGGGCGCTTTGAGGTCCTGGGGAAACGCCCCGTTTTCCTCCTGGACGGCGCCCACAACGCCCACGGAATGCGTGCGGCGGCGGAGAGCCTGCGGGCCCTCTTTCCCGGAAAAAGGCTGACCTTCCTCCTGGGCATCCTGGCGGACAAGGACGCCGGGGAGATGCTGGACCTGCTGGCCCCTCTGGCGGAGCGGGCCTTTGTCCTCCGGCCCGACAGCCCCCGGGCCATGGACCCGGCGGCGCTGTGCGCCCTTCTGGCGAAGCGCGGGGTGGAAGCCCGGCCCTGCGTTTCGGCGGAAGAGGGGCTGAACGCCGCCCTGGCGGCGGCGGGGGAAGCGGGGACGGTCTGCGCCCTGGGCTCCTTGTACCTCTGCGGCGAGGTTCGTGCCGCCTGGTTTAAAAGACGCTAAAAAAGGGAAAACACCGCCCGGCGGCTTGACAAGCCGGGCGGATACCTTTATGATAAGGAAGAATCTACATTTTGTCACGGCGGCGGACCGTCATTTCCGTCACTATGCCTAGGGCGGCAGGAGAGGAGGCGGATTGCCATGGAGCGAATTACCAGCAAGACGAATCCCCTTTGCGTCCATCTGCGGAAGCTGGCCTCCTCCCGTTCCTACCGCGAGGAAACGGGAGAATTTTTGTGCGACAGCCCCAAGCTCCTCCGGGAGGCGGCGCTGTGGGGCGCGCCGATCCAGGCCCTGCTGTACACGGAGGGAACAGAGCTGCCCCGGGAGCCGGCAGAGCGCATTTCCCGGATAGCCCAGGTCAGCGAAAGCGTCATGCGCTCCGTCAGCCCCATGGAGACCCCCCAGGGGGTCGTCTTTTCCTGCCGCTTCCCCGGCGGCGGCCCACCGGTGCGGCTGGAGCCGGACGCCCGGGGGCGGATGCGGTATCTGGTGCTGGACGGAGTGCAGGACCCCGGCAACGTGGGCACCATCCTCCGGACGGCGGATGCCTTCGGGGCCGCGGTGATTTTGCTCCCTGGCTGTGCGGACCTCTATAATCCCAAAACGGTCCGGGCGGGGATGGGCGTCCATTTCCGCTCCGTCCTCCACCGCTGTACGATGGAGGAGCTGACAGCCCTGTTGAAGGCGGCGGACCTGCCCCTCTACGGCGCGGCCCTTCGGGAGGATACCGCCGACGTGCGGGAGGTGGACCTGGGCCGCTGCGCCATGGCCGTGGGCAGCGAGGGCCGGGGCCTCTCGGCGGCGGTGCTGGCGGTCTGTGACCGGACGATTCGGATTCCCATGGACCCCCGATGCGAGTCTTTAAATGCCGCCTCGGCGGCCTCGGTGCTGCTGTGGGAGGCGGCCCGGGGAGAAATTTAAAAAATTGACGCTTGCATTTTGGGTTTATTTAATATAGTATAAAGGACCTTGGAACAAAGACCCTGGGCAGAAGGAGGGGCGGGACATGCTGAAATACTGGGTGTGGCTGGCGGAGCTGCCGGGCTTGAAGGGCCCGGAGCGGCTGGCGCTTCTGCGGCACTTCGGCTCGCCGGAGGATATCTTCTTTGCCGACCGGGAGGAACTGCTCCTGACGGAGGACCTGCCTCCGGCCCGGGCGGAGCTGGCCCTGAACCACGACCTCTCCGAGGCCGACCGCGTTTTGGCGGACTGCCAGCGGCTGGGACAGCGCATCCTGACCATTCAGGACGCGGAGTATCCCCATCGCCTGCGGAACATCTTCGACCCGCCTTTGACCCTCTATGTCCGGGGCCATATGCCCGTCATGGACGAGGAAGCGGCCATCGCGGTGGTAGGCACCCGGGAATGTACACCCTACGGAACCGCCTGTGGAGAGCGGCTGGGCCGGGAGCTGGCAGCCTCCGGTGCGGTGGTGGTGACGGGCTTGGCCCGAGGCGTGGATTCCGCCGCCGCCCGGGGAGCCCTCCGGGCGGGAGGAACCGTCGTGGGCGTGACCGGCGGCGGTCTGGATGTCGTCTATCCCCCGGAAAATGGGGACTTGTACGCCGACGTGGCCGCCACGGGGGTGCTGCTGTCCGAGTATCCGCCGGGCTCCCCGCCGGATAAAGCCCACTTTCCCGTCCGAAATCGAATCATGTCCGGCCTCAGCGTGGCCGCTCTGGTGGTGGAGGCCCCGGAGCGCAGCGGCGCGCTGATCACCGCCCGTCTGGCCCTGGAGCAGGGCCGGGAGGTCTATGCCGTCCCCGGTCCCATTGACGCCCCGGACAGCGTGGGCTGCAACCGCCTGATCCGGGACGGCGCGGGCCTGGCGGCGGAGGGCTGGGACATCCTGCGGGATTTCCAGGAGCGTTTCCCGGAAAAGCTGCGTCCGGTCAAGGAGCTCCCGTCCTGGACGTCCCTGCCCACCCGGCGGCGGGCCGCGCCGGAGCCCCGGCGGAGGCCGGAGGCCGCCCCAGAGCAGGCGGAGGCCAAGACAGCCTCCCGGACCGTAAGCCAGTCGGGCCTGACCGACGATCAGATGGCCCTTTTGCGGGTCCTGGATTTGGAGAAGCCCATTCAGGTGGACGACCTGATTCAAAGCACCGGCATTCCCGCCCGGCGGGTCTCGTCGGCCTTGACCATGCTGGAAATTGACGGCATGGTGAGCCAGCACGGCGGCAAGCGGTATACCCGCACCGTGACACTGGCGGAATAACGCGAATTTCATTCCCCCTCCTGCGGGGCGGGAAACAACGGAGGTAGCTATGGCAAAGCAGTATTTGGTCATCGTGGAATCCCCGGCGAAGGCCAAGACCATCGGAAAGTATCTGGGGAAGGAGTACACCGTCAAGGCCTGTATGGGCCACCTGCGAGATCTGCCCAAGAGCAAGCTGGGCGTGGACCCGGAGCAGGATTTTGAGCCGGTTTACCAGCCCATCAAGGGCAAGGAAGATATCATCAAGGACCTGAAAAAATCCGCCAAGGCGGCGGACACCGTGTTTCTGGCAACCGACCCGGACCGGGAGGGGGAGGCCATCTCCTGGCACTTAAAGCACCTTCTGGACCTGTCGGACGAGAAGACCCGGCGGGTGACCTTCAACGAAATCACAAAAAAAGTGGTCCAGGAGAGCATCCAGTCCCCCCGGGCCATCGACCAGAACCTGGTGGACGCCCAGCAGGCCCGGCGCATCCTGGACCGGCTGGTGGGCTATGAGCTGAGCCCCCTCCTGTGGAAAAAGGTCCGCCGGGGCCTCTCCGCCGGGCGGGTTCAGTCCGTGGCCACCCGGATGGTGGACGACCGGGAGCGGGAAATCGAGGCCTTCCAGCCGGAGGAGTACTGGACCCTGGACGTGAACCTCCTGGGCGGCCACAAGCCCTTTGCCGCCCGCTACCACGGGAAGGACGGGAAGAAGGCGGAGCTGAAAAGCCAGGCCGAGGTGGACGCGGTGGTCCGGGAGACGGAAAACGCCGCCTTCTCGGTGAAGAGCGTGAAGCGCGCCGACAAGCAGCGCAGCCCCTCGCCCCCCTTCACCACCTCCACCATGCAGCAGGAGGCCTCCCGGAAGCTCAGCATGACCCCCCGGCGGACCATGGCCATCGCCCAGCAGCTCTACGAGGGCGTGGACATCGCCGGGGAGGGCACCGTGGGCCTCATCACCTATATGCGTACCGACTCCCTGCGCCTTTCCGAGGAGGCCCTGGCGGAGGCCAAGAGCTTCATCCTGGGCCGCTACGGGGACGCCTACGCCAAAACCAACCGCTATAAGGCCAAGGCCAATGCCCAGGACGCCCACGAGGCCATCCGCCCCAGCAACGTCCGCTGGACCCCGGAGGATTTGAAAGCCGACCTCACCGGGGAGCAGTACCGGCTCTACCGCCTGATTTGGAGCCGCTTTGTGGCCTGCCAGATGTCCAACGCCGTGTACGACAGCGTGTCCGTGGAGATCGAGGCCAGCCGCCACGACTTCCGGGCCAGCTCCTCCAGCCTGAAATTCGCGGGTTACACCGCCGTTTATGAAGAAGGCAAGGACGAGGAGAAGGAGGAGAAGGAATCTCCCCTGCCGGAGCTCCAGGAGGGGGACGCCCTGGAGTTGAAGGACTTCGCGCCCAGCCAGCACTTCACCCAGCCCCCCGCCCGGTATACCGACGCGTCCCTCATCCGGGCCATGGAGGAGCAGGGCATCGGCCGGCCCTCCACCTACGCCCCCACCGTGTCCACGATTCTGGACCGGATGTATGTAGAAAAAGAGGGCAAGTATTTAAAAATCACCAACCTGGGCCGGGTGGTGACGGAGCTGATGAAGGATAAGTTTACCGACATCGCCGATCTGAAATTCACCGCCCACATGGAGGAGAAGCTGGACTCCGTGGAGGGGGGGAGCATCCCCTGGAAGGGGGTCCTGCGGGATTTCTACGGGGACTTCGACAAGAACCTCAAGCAGGCGGAGCGGGACCTGGAGGGCGTGCGCATCAAGGTGCCCGACGAGGTGTCCACGGAAGTGTGCCCCGAGTGCGGGCGGAACCTGGTGGTGAAAATGGGCCGGTTCGGACGCTTCCTGGCCTGTCCCGGCTTCCCGGATTGCGGCTTCACCATGCCCCTGGTGGTGGAGATGCCGGGCCGCTGTCCCAAGTGCGGCGGGCGGCTGATGAAGCGGACGGGAAAGAGCAAGAAAAACGGGAAGCAGTACACCTACTACTGCTGTGAGCACACCACCAGCAAGGTGGAGGCGGAAAAATGCGACTTCATGACCTGGGACGTGCCGGTAAAGGACGACTGCCCGGCCTGTGGGCAGACCATGTTCAAGAAAGCGGGCAAGGGAGCCCGGAAGCCTTTCTGCATCAACCCGGCGTGCTCCAACTTCCTGCCGGAGGATAAGCGGGGCTATCCCCGCTTCGCCGCCCGGAAGGAGGGGGAGGAGCCCCCCGCGGCGGAGGAGACGCCGGAGAAGCCCGCCGCGAAGAAACCGGCGGCCAAGGCCGCCAAAGCGGCTGCGGCCAAAAAGACGGCGGCGAAAACCACGAAAGCGGCCTCCGCCAAGAAACCGGCGGCGAAAACCGCGAAAGCCTCCACGGCGAAAACAGCTGCCGCCAAGAAAACCACGGCGAAGAAAACCGCCGCCAAGAAAGCCGAGACGCCGGAGGAGGGCTAAGAGAGCTCTTTCGCGGCGGCGAAAGCGGCCTGGAACATGGCTTCCTGCTCCATGAGGGTGCGGGCGTTCAAGGCAAGGACGTACTGCTGGAGGAGCGCCTGACAGCACTCCGGCAGGGCGGCGGACAGCGCGCCGTAGAGCTGGGCAAGCTCGGCGGCGTAGGCGTCCCGCTCGAAGCCGTCTATGTAGCGGTCCAGAGC
>CAQXTN010000011.1:0-59460 GCA_948916585.1 uncultured Oscillibacter sp.
TGGACATCACCCAGTACCTGGACCGCAAGCCCAAGGCCCTTTCCGGCGGCCAGCGCCAGCGGGTGGCCATCGGCCGCGCTATCGTCCGGGAGCCCAAGGTGCTGCTGATGGACGAACCCCTCTCCAACCTGGACGCCAAGCTCCGCAACCAGATGCGGGCGGAGATCATCAAGCTCCGGCAGAAAATCAACACCACCTTCATGTACGTCACCCACGACCAGACCGAGGCCATGACCCTGGGCGATCGAATTGTCATTATGAAGGATGGCTTTATCCAGCAGATCGGCACTCCCCAGCAGGTCTTTGACCATCCCGCCAACCTCTTCGTGGCCGGCTTCATCGGCACGCCGCAGATGAACTTCTTCGACGCCAAGCTCCTGAAGGAGGACGGCAAATACAGCGTCTCTGTAGGCGGCATGAAGGTGGAGCTCTCCGACGTGAAGCAAAAGGCTCTGGCCGCCAAGAACGTGGGCTCTCAGGCCATCACTCTGGGCGTCCGCCCCAGCCACATCACCCTGGGCGACGGGGCCAACACCCTGACCGCCACGGTGGACGTCAGCGAAATGATGGGCAGCGAGGTCCATCTCCACGCCAACGCCGAGGGCCGGGACGTGGTGGTCATCGTGCCCACCCTGGACCTCTCCAGCGTCAGCTTCGCCCCCGGCGCCGCCATTCATCTCAGCTTCGACGGCAACGTGTGCCACCTCTTCGACAGCGAGGGCAAGAACCTGGAGTTCTAAGCCTTTCCATAGACCCCAAAGCCGGTACGGAATGAATCCGTACCGGCTTTTCTCGCTATGCCCGGAGTTTTTTTGCAAAAAGGTTGATTTTCCCAGCTGTTTCCTGTAAACTGAACCAGTCCCAACATTCTGACAACAGGAGGCGCTCTATGAAGCAGCTGTTTCTTCTGGCCGCCGTCATCTGCTTCGGCATGGCCATCCTCAAATTCTACTCCGCCCGGATGAACCGCTCCGGCTCCACCGCCGGGTCCCAGTCCGCCCAAAAGGCCTGGGCCACCATCACCGCCCAAGCGGCCAAGGAACGTCTGGACGCCAGCGAGGACGTGATTCTCCTGGACGTGCGGACGCAGGAGGAGTTTGACGGGGGCCACATCCCCGGCGCGGTGTGCTTTCCCAACGAGGACATCCTGCCGGAGTTCCCGCTCCCCTTTGAGAAGGACACGGAAATTCTGGTGTACTGCCGCTCCGGCCGCCGCAGCGCGGAGGCAGCGGAGAAGCTGGCGGAGATGGGCTGTACCAATGTGGCCGACTTCGGCGGCATTCAGGACTGGCCCTATGAGACCACGACAGACTAAACGAAAAGCCACGCCTCCCGGCGTGGCTCTTCTTTCGGGTTCAGTCCTCCGGTACGGCGTAGATGCCGTAGACAAAGCAGTTGTTGTCGACAAAGTAACCATTGCCCAACTCCTCCTGGCTCACCAGCTCCGGCAAAACCGTCATGGAGTTGTCCTCCGCAAACTCCACCTTCAACGCGCCGCTGTGAAGGCGGTAGCTTTGGGCCTTCTCCGTCCCGTCGGAGGAAATCACGGTCACCGTCAGCGTTCCGCCGTCAAAATAGTCCGCGTCCATCTGGGCCTCGGTGGTCATGCCCAGTCCGGTGTTGACGGCCATGTCCTCCGGCGGAACCCAGAAGCCATAGCTGGTCTCCGGGTCATAGTCCTCCTGGACACTCTGTCCCAGGGCGGTCATCTCCGGCATATACCAGGTCCCATCGTCCCGCTGGCTAATGGCGGCGGGGACCAAACTGCCCTCGGCCATAGCCTGACGGTATCCCCCCATCTGTTCCTCTGTCAGGTTATCCCGGATTTGATAGCGGTACAGCCCGCCCCGGTCGATGGAGAGGCGCACCTGGGCGATGTTCTCCCCAGTAATCTGGAACAGGCACCCGGTGAAGTCGCCGAATTCCGGTGTGGTGCAGCCCTCGCCCACCGAGAACGCGATGCTGCCGTCCGGCGCGGGACCGTAGGTCGTATCGGTTCCGGCGGCATAGGCCGTCAGGCCGAAGGTGGGGACCAGTACCTGGGCTGGGGTCCCCGCGTCGGCCGGGTCCGCGTTTCCGGCTGGGCCGGAGACCCCGGGCTCCACAGCAGGCGCGGGCCGGAGGGAGAAGCCCCCCAGCAGCAGCGCCAGGGCGCAGACGGCGCAGACAGCCGTCCGCAGGAAGGGCCGGCCCCAGCCCCGCTTTTTCTGCCGGGAAGCGACCTCCGGCTCTGCCATCGCCGCCCGGCGGCGGGCCTCAAAAATCACCCGGTCATTCAGCCCGGCGGGGGTATGGATTGCTTCTGTCAGCTTTTGATAGCGATTCTCCATCGTCAAAACCTCCCAATACTGTTCTCAGCTCCGCCCTGGCCCGGCGGAGGCGGCTTCGCACCGTGGCCGCCGGGACGCCCAGCAGAGTCCCAATCTCACCGCTTTCATAGCCCTCGCCATAGAAGAGGTGGACCGCCGTCCTCAGCTTTTCCGGCAGGCGTGCTACGGCATCCCACAGCTCTTCCGCCGCCGCGTCCGCAGACCCGGCCATGTCCGGCACCTCCTCCAGGGACAGCGCACCCCGCCGCCGCCGGAGCCGTCCCAGATCGGCACAGCGGTTCAGCGCCGTCCGGATCAGCCAGGCCTTCAAGCGCTCTCCGTCCCAGTGGCCGGATCGCTGCTCCAGCAGGCGGAGAAACACGTCCTGATAGACGTCCTCCGCGTCGGCGGTGTTTTGCAGACGGCACAGGGCCAGGCGGTACACCGTGTCGCCGTGAGTTTTCATGGCATTGCTCAATTCCTGTTCCGTCAAGGCAATGCCTCCTTTCCTTCGTCTGAAAAGCGCCTTTCACTGATAACACGTTTGGCAGAGCCCTTCTGTTCACTCCCGCAAAAATTTTTTACCGAAAAAGGCGGACGCAACGCGTCCGCCTTCCCATTTCTTCTCTTGCTCCCGCCGCCTTATACGTTAAAGCGGAAGTACACCATGTCGCCGTCCTGAACCACGTATTCCTTGCCCTCGCTGCGGAGCAAGCCCTTTTCCTTGGCGGCGGCCACGCTGCCGCATTTCATCATATCCTCGTAGGCAATGACCTCCGCCCGGATGAAGCCCCTCTCAATATCCGTGTGAATTTTCCCGGCGGCCCGCGGGGCCTTGGTGCCCCTTTTGATGGTCCAGGCCCGGCACTCATCCTTGCCGTAGGTCAGGAAGGAAATCAGGCCCAGCAGGGCATAGGAGCACTTGATCAGCCGGTCCAGGCCGGACTCCTTCACCCCCAGCTCCTCCAAAAACATCTGGCGTTCCTCGCCCTCCAGCTCGGCCACGTCCTGCTCCAGCTTGGCGCAGATGGGGAGCACCTGGGCGCCCTCCGCCTCAGCGACCTTGCGGACCTTCTGGAAGTATTCGTTGCCCTCCAGGTTTGTAAAGCCCTCCTCGTCGGTATTGGCGGCGTAAATGATGGGCTTGAGGGTGAGCAGATCGGAGGTCGCCACCAGCGCCCTGTCCTCGTCAGAGCAGTCAAAGGTCCGGGCGGATTTCCCGGCGTCCAGATGCTTGGCCAGGGCCTGAAAAACCTCCACCTCGTGGAAAAACTTCTTGTCTCCCTTGGCGGCCTTCTGGGCCTTCTCCACCCGGCGGTTCACCATCTCCAGGTCCGCCATGATCAGCTCCAGGTCAATGGCCTCCATGTCTCCCAGGGGGTCCACCGGCACGTTGGTTCCGGCGTCCGCCACCACGTGCATGATGTTTTCATCATCGAAGCAGCGGACCACATGGATGATGGCGTCGGTCTCCCGGATGTTGGCCAGGAACTTGTTCCCCAGGCCCGCTCCCTTGCTGGCGCCCTTCACCAATCCCGCGATGTCCACGAACTCAATGACCGCCGGGGTTTTCTTGTCCGGCTCGTACATCTCCGCCAGTTTATCCAGCCGTTCGTCAGGAACGGCCACCATGCCCACGTTGGGGTCGATGGTGCAGAAGGGATAGTTGGCGCTTTCCGCGCCGGCGTTGGTAATCGCGTTGAACAGAGTGGACTTTCCCACGTTGGGAAGTCCTACAATGCCTAATTTCATTGCTTTTCTACCTCCTGATTTTCAAGGGTTTCACCACATTCATTTGTACCATTTTGTCATGGAGCTTTGGCGTAACCAGGCTCCGCTGTTGAACAGCCTTCACCAGCAAGATATTCCTCACATAAACATAGCGACCCATTCCATGGCGCGAAGCCCAGTTTCCCAAAGCAGCGCCTACGGCTCGTCGTCATATTCGCTTCTTACAGCTTTAAGGAACTTTTTTGTTCAGCCTATAAGCCTGAACTCCTTTCTCTCGTTCCACAGAGCAAAAACCCAATATAGTGATTTATTATAGCATAGAGCTCCAAGTTTCTCAATACCTATTCGGCAGTTATATTACCGGCGGCGTATGCCATCCAACAGACCGGGGCATCTCCCACCAGCTCTGTCCACAGCACCTCTTAGGGCCGGGGCTTCCCGGGCTTCTCCCAGGTGTATTCTCCCATGGGGCTCGTGACCCGCTCCGGGCGGTCCAGGTTGGCAAGCAGCAGGTCCAACGTATTCCGCGGGCCGGATAGATCGTGAATGAGATAGGCGGGGGTGACGCTGCCCAGGAAGCTGTCCTTGGGATACTTCTTCCCATCCACGTCCATGTAGGCCCAGCGGTCCGCGACGTGAAACTCCACCGTCTTTTTGTCCTCCCGTATCCAGGCCATGAGGAAGCGTTCGCCATCCCGCCGGAGGACGATGTGCCTCCGCATTCCCCTTGTCCTTCCCCAGGTAAAGCGGAGCGCATGGCCGCCGCCCGCCATGAACTTCACATGATTGGGCCAGCTGATTTGGGAGAAAATCTTCTCCAGGTGCCGCCGGATGGTGAAGAAGTGGCCGTGGAGTACGTTTGGAAACAGGCGGCTCTGCCGGAAGGGGGCAAGCATTGGGACGCTTTTCTCCTTGCCGTAGTTCTCCGGCTTTTCCAGGAGGGCAAAGCTCTCGGCGCAGAAGTCGTCAAAGCAGAGGCAGACATAACGGCCGCCACCTTTCATCAGCACCAGGGAGCGCCTCGTCCACCGGAAAGGCGCACTTCCAGGACCACTCCATCCGCTCCACCCGGCCTGTTGAAAAGAGGGTCAGCAGCTCCTCCAGCTTCTCCCGAGTTACGGCCTCTCCGTTAAGCTCCACCGGGGTGCTCCACAGGGGTGGGATATCCTCGTCCTTGCCGCGGACGGCGTAGTCCTACTTGGCGTAGACCGATTCCGGCAGGACCTCCAGCGCCTCCAGGGGAAAGCCCTTGGGGTGGAGCTGATCGTCCAGGAGCCGTTTTACCAGGTCCTTGGCGGTCTCGGCATCCTCGATCTCGTGGAACTCTCCCCCCTCTATCAACTTCTGACCATAGGGCGTTTGCTGGAACAGGGCCAGCACCCGGTCCCGCTGGAACCAGATACAGACATAGAGAACTTCCGTATTTTCGGCGAAGATTTGATAAGGCAGGAAGCTGACCGGCGGCAGAGACCGGGCCCATTCCGGTTCCCGCGCCTCGTCGTACTGGTTGCAGACGGCGGCGGTGACGGGCAGGAGGCGGAGAAACGTGTCGGAGTTCGGAACCCACTCCATCAGCCGCTCCCAAATGAGGCAAAGGCGGTGTATCGGCTCTCCGTTCCTAAAAAAGCTCTGGTAGCGCAGGTGGAATTGGACAGTAAACTTATCCTTTCCGAGTTTCAGGGTCACGGAGGCCGACTCCGGGGTCTCCTCCCCCTTCACCCCCAGGAATGAACGGCTCCACTCCGACAGATAGGGCAGCTCCTGGTTTAAATAACCAAGCAGGGCCTGCTGAAAGTCCTCCCGGGAGAAGAAATCGTCCGTCCTTCGGATGTCCTCCTCTGTCGCCTGGGCGTACTAGCCGCGCCTCTTGTAAGTGCTGACCGCGTAATCAGAAAAATCTTTCCGCGGCTTCGCAAAGCTCACCTTCCGCTGCCCCGCCAGCTCCGGCAGACGCTCCAAGGCCAACTCCCTCAGTGGACCGTAGAGAATCTTTGACCGGCCCATGAGGGCGGTTTTCAAGTCCGGCTTTTTCCAGACAATTCGATACAGCTCGTCCGGCAGGCCCTCCCGCCGGAAAAAATGGGTCATCAGACGCAGCCCGGCGGGGTGGCGCTCGTAGTCCATGTCTCCTCGCTGCCGGCACTTATCCGTTATGTATCCCGCGGCGTAATGGCCGATGATCTCGCTACGCTGTCCGATTTTTTGCTCGCTCCAGGCGTCATGCTCCGCCATATAGACCATGCGGAGGTATTCCCGGAAGCTATAAGAAATCGCCAGCTCGTTGCCTCTGGGGGCTTTGGGCGCTTGCGCCCTCTTGGCGATTTCAAAAATGAATTCCTGCCCGTCGAATCGCGCCCACTCCATCATCTGGAATTCACGACTGCGGTTCACCGTAAATTGGTAGACAATGTACAGCCAGCCCATAAACTCCCTGTTAAGCGGATACTCCCCCTCCAGCCGCGCCGTCCGCTCCAGCAGAAAGCCCGCGAACCGGCGTTTCCAGGCCGCCCCCAAGAAGTCCCCGGACGTGAAGTAGTCCATCCACGCCTGGGGATTCTTCCGCCGCTTCCCAGTGTAAAGCGCTAGGAATGCCTTTGCCGCCGGAGGGTCCGCGAAGGGATTTGGTCCCTCGTCAATGATGGCGGGACCGTCTGTAAGGGACCAGCCCTGGTCCTCCGGTTCTTCCGGGCTGGGGGCAGGGCAGGCGCTTCCTCCCCGTCCCCGGCGAAGCTCAGCGCCGCCTGATAGGCCCGCCGCCGCTGGATGCGGTCACCGCAGTCCATCAGGCTCTTCCAATAGTCAATCAGGCCGGCGGCCATCTCACGCCCCTGTCCGATGGTCTGGGTGTAAAGCCGCAGCGCCCGCTCCAGCAGCAGCTGGTTTCGCTGGTCTCCCTGGGCCGCCAGCTGGATCTGCCGGATGCGCTCCATGGCTCGTTCTTTTCCCTCCTCCGTCAGGTGCGGGTTGGGGTTCAAAATCAGCCGCTCCCTGAAGTCCCCGCCGCTGCTCTGAGCGCTGACGTGGAGAATACCGTCGATGTCGTAGATAAACGTCACCACGGCGGACTGTTCCCCCGCCTAGCCGGGGGGGCACCTGGACCTCCACCTCCCCCAGCTTCAGATTTTCCGAGGCGAAGTAGCTCTCCCCCTGATAGATCTCAAACCGCAGGCCCACGCCCAGGGCCACAATCTCGTCCGGTGACGCGGCCACATGGGGTCCGCGGCCAAAGAGCTCCTCGAGAAAATCCCCGAACACTGTCAGCTGGGCGGAGCCGCCCACTAAAATCACGTCGTTGAGCCTGCCGCCCCGGCCCCGGTCCTTCATGGCCCGGGTGATGACCGCCCGGACCTTCTGGAATATCGGGCCGCAGAGCTGGCGAAGCAGGTCGTTGGTCAAAACGAGGCTGTACCGTGTCTCCCCCTGTTGGAGGGAGATAGACACCGCCGGAACGCTGGAGAGGGCAATTTGGGCCGTCTCCGCCTGCCGCTACAGCGACGCCCGGAGGGAGGGGGCCAGTCCCTCCTCCGAAAGGCCGTTATCCCGGCAGAAGCGGGCCGCGATGACCCAGTCGATGCCGTCTCCGCCCAGGCGGTTGTCCCCGGCGATGGCGGTAATTTCGATGATGTTCTCAAAGCGCTCCACAATACTCACGTCCAGGGTCCCCCCGCCGAAGTCCACAAGCATCAGTTGACAGTCCCCGGTTTTGGCGGCGCGGCGGTGGTAGAGGGCGGCGGTGGCCTCCGGGTGGGTAACCAGCCGCTCCTTGGCCGCCGCGCCCACCAGGACGGTTCCGTTCTCCAGTACGCTGACGACGCTTCCGGTCTTGTACTCCCCCAGCTCGTTGGAAATCAGCTCCGCCCGGAAAAACCGCCCGTGGAGCAGCAATTCCTCATAGGCGCACCGCTCACCGGAGTAATGCTCGTCGTGGTAAGGGCTTACCGAACGTCACGAATATCCGGATTCGGCGCTTCAGCCAGCGCCGCCGGCAGCGCGGCGTTCTTTTCCCGCCAGATGCTCATAGGGTGATCCTCTATAGAAAAGCTGGCTTTATTATAATCCTCCGTTGGGTTTTCGACAATCCCGGTTTTAGAGCAGTTCCCAGAAATAACGAGAAAAAAGGAGCTGGCCGCAAAGCTGCTGGCCTATCTGATGGACGCCGATGCGCAAAAGTCCACCGTTCCCTCCGGCGGCGTGCCCTGCCGCTGCTCCAGCCTCCAGGATGGGGACGTCCTCGCTTCCTGTCCCCAGTATGAAGTGGTCCGCAAGGCCCTGGAGCGCGGCATGTACCGCCCCGTTATCGCCGAGTGGCCCCAGTTCTACACCACCCTTGGCACCGAAATGGACAACATTGTAACGGCGTGAAAACCGCGGATCAGGGTCTGGCCGACACCCAGGCCAGTCTTGAGCGGCTGATGGGCTGACGCCCTTGCCAGGCCAGTGGTTCCTGGGAGGAGTTCTGGCAGGCGCTGCCCGAACGCCTGCCCCGGACTGGGCATCCGCTGCCTGGGCCCATCCCGGGCAAGGGCGGAGGCGGCCAAGCTCCTCCACCAGTGGGGGCGAAGGAGGTTCTCATCCCCCACAACACCGAGGTACTGGCCTACGACGAGGAAAGAATCTACACCTGCCCCATTAAGGCCCGGAACCTTTCCGGCCGGACCGGACGGGGCACTACCTTCGCCGGATATATCACAGAGCGGCAGCGGGCTTGAATAGACGAGGCCCCACTGTACTTGCGCGGCTCTGGTTTCCCTGAAAACGGAAACCCCCGGTCCCTTCCAGGGCTGCCCAAGCCGCCGCCAGGAAGCAAAGCGGACGCCCGCCCGGTGTTTTGCTTTAGGCTTTTTGGTTGTATTCCGAAGGTGAAAAGCCTGTTTGGCGTTTGAAGATGGTAGAGAAGTAAGTCGGGTTTTCATAGCCGCACCGCATAGCGACCTCATAAGTCTTATAGGTTCCGCTTTTCAAAAGCTCTTTGGCGTGGGCGATGCGGACGCTGGTAAGATAGCTGATGAAGGAGCAGTTGGTGCTCTGCTTGAACAGGGCGCTGAAATAATTGGGGGAAATGCCCACCGCGCCGGCAACCCGGTCCAACGTCAAACTGGAATCTGCGTAATGGGTCTCAATATAGACCTTCGCCCGTTCCGCCGCACTTTTGTTGGCGCTTGCATGGTTATTTACAAAATCGCATATCCGCGCCACAAACCGGAACAGCTCTTCCAGCATGTCGTCCAACGTGGCGCAGACCAGAATCTTCTGGTAAGCCGCCAGAGGGTTCTCCAGGATATTTTCAATGGGACAGTTGATGTCCACCAGGAGTTTTGTAATCTCACCATATACCACACTGACCAACATGTGGGTATAGAGGTAAGAGTTATGCCCGGTCTGGCGGATGTCGTTTGCCAGCATTTGAAAATCCTGGAGGATGGTCTTTTTGTCAAACGTGGAAATGGAGCGGATCACACGCCCGACGTTGGGGACGTCCGGCAGCGGATTGACGGCATCGTCCTTCAGCTCTTCCATCTGGACATCCCGGTTGCTTCCCAGCTGAAAGGTATACTTGCTCCCCTGCCGCACAAATTCGTAAGCCGTCTGGCAGTCGGCAAGTCCCCCGTATATGGCGGAGGTTACCGTGGTAAATTCCATCTCCGGCTCAATGAGCCGGAGCCGCCGGATAAAGGAGCGAACAGAGAAACGCAGCTCCTCCGCCTCCCAGCCAGTGAAAAAGAGCAGATACCGCCCACTGAATTCCTCAACAACGGTCAGCTGCATCCGCTCGCCAGCCTTCTCCAGGGACTGCTCCAACTGCTGCGTCATGCTGAACACCGTCTCCTCGTCCATGGTCGCGGTCAAGCTGTCAAAGCGGTCAAGCTGGAGTAACACCAAGCAAAAGGCCCTGGCCCGCCGCATATGCTCCGGCAGATACTGGAACAGCTGCTGGAGGGGCTCCCGCCCGGTTATGCACCGCAAAAGCCGCCACTTGAACTGATACTCGTCCGCGCATTGCAGGCGGCTGCGCATTTCCGCCAGCTCACTTTTGTGGCACCGGATGCCGTTCAGCTCTTGAACAATGTGCCGCAGAATGCGGCACAGGTCGGAAATATCAATCGGTTTCAGAAGAAAGTCCGATACGCCAAAGCGGATGGCTGTCTGCGCGTACTCAAACTCTCCGTAGCCAGTAAGGATGACAATCCTGCACTCCGGCTGAATTTCCCGGATTTTCGCGATCAATTCCAGCCCGTCCATATACGGCATCCGGATGTCCGTCAGCACGATGTCCGGCTTTCGCTCCCGGATATCCTGAAGGGCCTGTTTCCCGTCCGGCGCCATTCCCACCAGGGACAGGCCAAGAGAGTCCCAGGGGAGCGTCTCGGCAAGTCCCTCCCGGATCAAACGTTCGTCGTCGGCAAGAAATACGCTATACATCCGCGTTCTCCTTCCTCAAGGTGTTGGGCAATACGATCTTCGCGGAAGTGCCCACACCTTTTTCACTGGTAAAGGTCAGCCCGTACTGAGCTCCGGCTAGGATTTGAATCCGGTCGTTGACATTGACAACCCCATAGCTGTTCGTCCGGTTCTGCCCGGTGTGGGACATGGCCTCCCGCAGGGCCTCCAGCGTCTCTGGGTCCATGCCAACCCCGTTGTCCAGAACCTCCAGCTCGATTTTGTCCCCCCGGGAGAAAATCTGAATAACCAGCATACATTTCCGCGGACAGAGTTTGATTCCGTGGTACAGGGCGTTTTCCACCAATGGCTGAAGCATGAGCTTGGGCACAAAGCAATGCTCCGTAGCGGGGTCCACATAAATGGAGTACTCAAACTGATCGCTGTACCGGATTTTTTGAATCACCAAATAGTTTCGGATATGCTCCACCTCTTCCCGCAGGGCGATGATATCCCGTCCTTTGGAGAGGCCAATGCGGAAAAAGGTGGTCAGCGCCGCGATCATCTCCGTCATCTTCTGCACATCGCCCCGCCGGGCCAGCCAGTTGATGGAGTCCAGGGAGTTATAGAGAAAATGCGGGTTGATCTGAGCCTGCAGGGATTTGAACTCCGCCGTCCGCAGGCGCTCCTGCTCCGTCTTCACCGCGGCCATCAACTCTCCAATCTTCTCGCTCATTTCCTGAACGCTGGCGGTCAAATGCCCGATTTCGTCCGGACGCATAGGGGCAAGAGGCTCCCCAAAGGTGCCGTCCTCCACGCGCAGAATATAGGCCCGCATGCGCTCTAGGGGACGGAGCTCAAAATTTGCAAGATAGTTGGAAATGACAACATTCAGGAGAAATGCCACCAGGGCCGTGAGAATGAATACGGAGAGAATGTCCCGGCTGTCGTTGCGCAGGAAGTCCTTAAACACAACGCCAGCCACAATCCAGCCGTTGGCGGGAATCCGCTGGCACAGCAAAAGACAGTCTTTCCGCGTGAGAATTTCCATGCTCATGCCCACGGTCGTTTCCTTGATCCGCCCGGCGGCCTCCGCCACCACCTCTCCGTTGGAATCCAGCCTGTGAAATACGATGCTGCTGTCCGGGTCCATGAGGAACAGGGTGCCGTTGTCCCCGAAGTCCGCGTCCATCAGGCTGTTGAGCAGGGAGCGCCGGACCTCTACAATGACGACGCCGCAGGGCTGGCCAGTATCCTCCCGGGAGAGGGAGGCCGCCATGCTCAGCACCGCGTCGCCCAGATTATCCACCATCAAAGACCCCTGCTCCATGGCGAACCACCTGGGCCTGGCGTGGTTGCGGATGCCCATATATTGGGGCCGCGTCAGGAGCGGGCTCTCCCGCGGGGAGTAGTAACGGGACTTCCCAAGGATTCCGTCGTCCAGCCAGATGTAAAGGCCGTTGATGTCCCGGTACAAGCCGGAAATCTGCTTGAGGCGGTTTCCCAGGGCGTAGGCGCAGTCCTCCCGGTCCGCCCTTGCCTCCCGGGGGCTTTGAAGCAGGGTTTGAATGGCCTCGTCTTTTGAAACCGCCTGCACCGCCGCCTGCATATCGGAGAGCACCTCGTCAATGTTCTTGCTGTCCTTTTCCACAATCTGCGTGGCCAATTTCATAGCGCTGTCCGATATCCGCACATCGGATATCATATAGATCAAATAACCCGCCGCGCTGAGTGGAACCATCATCAGCAGGGTAAAATACAAAATCAGCCGGTTTCGTAAAGACCCGTTAAAAAATTTTGGAAGCCGCATGGTAATGTCCTTCCTTCCGCCGTGGTGGAATCGCCGCTGAACACAGCATGCGGAGAAAGCATCCGCACTCAGCTGATTTATTATACATGACCCGGCGCGTTTTTGTCCATTTCAGCGGCCCCGGCGGACAGCGGAAAAATTCCCGCGTCTGACCCGGCTGAAAACAGCCGGGCCAGACGCAGACATCGCACTATTCTTCGCCTAAGTACAGCTTTCTCACCTGATCGTTGCCCATCAGATTCCCGCCCGTGTCGGTCAGGGTGATGCGCCCGGTTTCCATCACATAGCCCCGGTCCGCCACCGCCAGCGCCATGCTGGCGTTCTGCTCCACCAGCAGGATGGTGGACCCCATCTGCTGGAGGCGGGGAATGATGTTGAATATCTCGTCAATGAAAATCGGCGCGAGGCCCAGGGAGGGTTCATCCAAAATCAGGAGCTTGGGATTGGAAATCATGGCCCGGACCATCACCAGCATCTGCTGCTCTCCGCCGGAGAGCGTACCCGCCAGCTGGGATACCCGTTCTTTCAGCCGGGGGAAGATTTCAAACAGGCCCTCGACTTCCTGAGCGACCACCTGCTTGTCGTCTTTCCGCAGGAAAGCCCCCATCTGAATGTTCTCCATGACGCTGAGCTTCGGGAACACGTGGCGGGATTCCAGCACCTGGGCCACTCCCCGTTTGGAAACCTTGTGGGACGGCAGGCCGCAGATGTTCGCGCCCTCGAACAGGATGCTCCCGCCGCAGGGCTTCAAAATGCCGGAGATACAGCGCAGCAGCGTTGTCTTGCCCGCGCCGTTGGCGCCGATCAGGGCCACCACTTCCCCCTGGCTGACGTCCAGGCTGACGCCTTTCAGGGATTGGATGGCGCCATACTTGTGTTCCAAGTCCTTAACCTGCAGCATGCTTTGCACGTTCCACGCCTCCTTTTCCCAAATATGCCTCGATCACCTGGGGATTCGTCTGGATACTCTGCGGCAGGCCCTCGGCGATTTTGGTCCCGTGATCCAGGACGGTGATTTGGTCCGAGAGGCTCATGGCCAGCTTCATGTCGTGTTCAATCATCAAAATGGTGATTCCCTGGTCACTAATCGCGTGAATGATCCGGATCAGGTTGTCCTTTTCCACCGAGTTCATTCCGGCGGAGGCCTCGTCCAGCATCAGCAGCTTTGGCCCGCTGGCAAGTCCCCGGACAATTTCCAGGAGCCGCTGCTCTCCGTAAGGCAGGTTGCAGGCCAGCTCCCCGGCCCGCTTTGTAAGGCCCACAAAGTCCAGCAGCTCATAGGCCCGCTCTACCATCCGCCGCTCCTCCAGCCTCTGGCTGCGGGTGTGGAGAATGGAGGAGGCGATGCCCGCGTTTGTCCGGCAGTGCTGACCCACCATGACGTTTTCCAAAACGTTCATGGCGGAGAAGAGGCTGATGTGCTGGAAGGTGCGGGCAATGCCCAGCTCATTGATCTGGTGCTTCTGTCGGCCGTTGATCCTCTGCCCCTCCAGAAGGACCTCGCCCTCGGTGGGCTGGTACACGCCGCTGATGACGTTGAAACATGTGGTCTTTCCGGAGCCGTTGGGCCCCAGGAGTCCGTGAATCTCTCCCTTTTCAATGCTCATATCCAGCTCGTTAATTGCCTTCAGGCCGCCGAACTGCATGGTTACGTGATCGACTTTCAATAATTCCATAGGTCAGCCCTCCTGTGCGGTGTCCTTGCCCTGCTCTGTACCGGGATGGACAGGGAGCCGGTTCAATAGATGATAATAGCGTTTACGGATGGTTCCGGCAATGCCTGTGGGCATAAAGAACAGCACAAAGATAATCAGCGCGCCGTAAATCAGCATCTGGTACTGGCCAAACTGCTGGAGGATCTCCGTGACGAAGATGATGATGACGGAGCCGATAATGGGACCGCAGAAGGTACCCATGCCGCCTACCAGGATCATTACCAGGAACATAGAGGACTGGTCGGCGGAAAAGGACTCCGGGCTGATGAAGCGCACCAGGTGGGCATACAGGGCGCCGCCGATTCCCGCGTAGAACGCCGCCGTGGTAAAGGCCATGGATTTATACTTGGAGAGCTTCATGCCGAACGCCTCGCTGGCGTCGGGGTTGCATTTAATGGCAATCATGGCCCGGCCAACCCGGGAGTCCACGATGCGCTGCTTAACGAACAGCGCCAAAAGCACCAGCGCTACCACCAAATAGAGATATGCGGCCTTGCTGGTCAGCTGAAACCCAAACAGGCTGACGGCGGGGATGCCGCCGATTCCGTTGGCTCCGCCGGTGAGCTTGGCCGGACCGTTCAGCGCCAGCAGGCGGACGATCTCGCCGAATCCTATGGTCACAATGGAGAGGAAGTGATGGACCAGCTTGGAACAGGGGATGGCGAGGAAAAAGCCCACCAGCGCGGCAATGGACGCCGCCAGCAGCATAGAAACCAGAACCGGGATTCCGGCCTTGCTGAAAATGGCGCTGAAGTACGCGCCAATGGCGTAAAATCCCGCCTGGCCCAAGGAAATCTGGCCGGAGTAGCCAAACAGAACGTCGAAGCCTGTGTTGACGATGATGTAGATGCCAAGGGTGCAGATGATCAGATGCATATAGGTCTGATCCGGAAATAAGACGGGGTACAGCAGCGTGCACGCCACTACTGCCAGCGCGGCAGCCCTTTGAACGTTTCTGCCGGCGGCGATTGTCATGATTCGATTCACAGTGCTCCCCCTTTCAGTCCGCTTTTACTTTCAGAATGCCGTGGGGCATTACAAAGAGAACGAGGATCAAAACGCCGAAGGAAATGATGTCTTTCAGCGAAGAGGAGATGTACCCCGCAGCCATGGTCTCCACCACGCCGAAGATCAAGCCGCCGATGATGGCGCCATACATGTTGCCGTAGCCCCCCAGCACCGCGGCGGCAAAGCCCTTTGTGGAAAGGATGGCGCCCATTTTGGGATACACGCCGTAAATCGGGGCCAGCAGGATACCCGCCACGGCGGAGAGCGCCGCCGCCAGAGCCCAGGCCACACCCACTGTCAGAGGGACGTTGATGCCCACCACTCCGGCCGCCATGGGGTCCTGGGCCGCCGCCCGGAGGCTGGTGCCCAGCTTGGTCCGGCTCATGAAGAAATGCAGGGCAAGCATGCAGGCAAAGGTGGTAATCACAATGGCGATCTGCTGGGGGGAGATGGAGATTCCCGCCAGACGGATAGGGGCCTCCCCCAGGGCAGAGGGGAAGTTCTTCACATCAGACCCCCATACGATCATGGCAAAGTTTTTCAGGAAAATGGAAAGGCCGATGGTGGCCAGCACGATTTGAATCTGCTGCGCTCCCCGTTTCAGAAGCGGGCTGATCATGCCGCGTTGCAGCACAACGCCAAAGCCGAACATAATCAGAATTGCCAGCAGCACCGCCAGAGCAAAGGGGATCTGAAAACTGACATAAATGGTATAGGCGACATATGCGCCCAGCATGAAAATCTCGCCCTGTACAAAGGACATCAGGGCCGAGGCGCTGTAAATCAGACTGTACCCCAAGCCGATCAGCGCATAAATACAGCCTACGGCGATTCCGCCCGCAAGAAGCTGTCCAAACATAACCTCTCTCCTTTTTTCTCAATTTGCTCAAGGGAAACGGACGCCTTCTTCAAGCCCGGCGTCCGCGGCCGAACGCGGCTTTGAAGAAAAGCGGCCGGGTCTTTCGGCCCGACCGCTTGAGGATCACTGTGCCTCGATATATTTGCCGCTTTCAATTTGGAAGATGCGCATGGACTCAATGCCCTCGCCGTTTTTGCCCACGTAGGAGAAGGTACCTGCCAGGCCGACATGGCCGTCGATATTATTGTAGGCGTCCCGCAGGGCTTCGCCGCTGTCGGCTTGAGCGGCTTCCATGGCCTCGGCAATCATCATGACGCCGTCATAGGCGCGGAAAGCGTTATCGGATTCGGGGGAAGCGCCGAACTCGGCGATATAGCGCTCCAGGAAGTTTTTCATCAGCTCGTCCTCGGCGTCGTTGGGGTCGCTGTAGACGATGTATTGGGCGGCGAAGGCCACGCCGTTGGCGGTCTCTCCGGCATTCTCCAGAATTTCCGGAAGCGTATAGCTCTCAGAGCCCAGAATGGGGCCGTCAAAGCCGGACTGGCGCAACTGCTTCGTCACCGCGCCCAGATCGTCGCCCAGGCACCAGATGAAGACGGCGTCTGGAGCCGCGGCGTTGATCTTGGCGAACTGCCCGGTGAAGTCCCGGTCGCCGTCGGTCATGGTCTCGCTGGCCACAAACTCGATGTCATAGCCCGCGCAGGCGTCCCGGAAGGCGTCCGAACCGGAGGTGCCGTACTCGCTGTTGCTGGTGAACAGGGCAATTTTCCGCAGATTCTGGGAGTCCGCGTACTTCGCCAGCTGTTTGGCGGAGATGGAACTGTTGGAGATGGAGCGGAAGAGATAGGTGTAACCCTGCTCCAGCCAAGTGGGGGACGTGCCGCCAGCCACGCAGATGGTTTTGGACTCCTCGATCACGGGGCCCGCCGCCTGAACGTTGGCGGAGTGGAGGGAGCCGAAGATGGCATTGACCTTATCCACCTGGACCAGTTTCGTGGCCGCCTTCACCGCCTCCTCGGGAGAGGATTTGTCGTCGTAAGAGACGATTTCCAGCTGGCGGCCCAGCACGCCGCCGGCCTCATTCAGCTCGTTGACCGCGATCTGCGCGCCGTTCAGCGCCGCCTGACCCGCCTGGGCCGTGCCTCCGGTGAGGGGCCCGAAGTAGCCGATTTTAATGGCGCCGGCGGAGGCGCTCCCGCCATTGTCAGCGGAGGTTCCGCTGTCGCCGCCGGACTTGGCGCCGCAGCTCGCCAAGAGCGTCATAAGCAGGACGAGGGAAAGCGCAAGACAAAGTTTCTTTTTCATGATGGTCTCCTTTTCGATTGTTTTTGCTGAGGTTTCTGACTATGTTTTTACCACAACTTCCGCCCCTCGGAAATCAAAAATATTAAGATTTCATTTCAAATTTATATGATTGTAAATATTTGAAGCACGGTGTAAAAAAGCGAATGCGGACTGCCTAAAATCGGGCGGTCATTTTTGTCAAATCGGGCAAACGCTTAGGCTCGCCGTCAATCCTCCATGGTCAGGATGACCTTGAGGGCCTTCTTGCTCTGGACCAGTTCCATCGCCTCACGGATTTGGCCATAGGGCAGAACGTGGGAGTAAAAGTCCTTGGGGTTGACCTTGCCCGCTTGAATCAGGGCCAGGGTTTCATCCATGACGGCGTATTCCCCGTAGGGAAAGTTCAGCATATGGAGGGAGGTATTGTCCTGGAGGCGGCTGGTATCCACCAACAAATCGTTGTTCCGCAAAACACCCATGGAGCCCACTTTTCCGCCGGGCTTCAGATGGCGGCTGGCCTCGTATAGGATGTCGGTAAAGCCCACGATGTCGATGGCCACGTCAAATTTTTTCCCCTTGAGAACCGCGTCCACGTCCTCCACGGAGGAGTTGATGGTAAATTCCGTCCCGGCAATCCGCTTGGACATATCCAGACGCTCCTGAATTTTGTCAATTTGGGTGACGTGGCCGCCCAGCAGGCCGCAGAACAGAGAGAGCGACATCCCCATGGGGCCGGATCCATAGATCAGCACCTCCGTGCCCTCTGTTACGCCGAAGTTGACAGCGGCGGAGTGGCTCTCCGCCAAGGAGAGGAGCACGCTGGCGTCCACATAGCTCATGGTATCCGGGAACCTGTGCTGCTTCACCCAGGGGAAATCCTTCTCGGAAAATCCATCCTCCAGCATTGCCTGATTGTCGCTGACCATACCGAACTGGGCCATGCTTCCGTGGGTTTTTTTGTAGCCGTTGCCCACATCGGGATATAGGTTCGGGTGAATCCACCGTTCCCCCACGTGGATATGCCGAACCTTCCGGCCCACGGCGACCACCTCTCCGGCGCCCTCGTGCCCCAGCACGGTGGGATAGCAGCTGACATGATTCCCCAGGTCGCCGCCGGTACCCTGGATAATCTGCATATCGGTGCCGTTACAAAAGCCGCAGGCGTGTATTTGGATGAGGGCCTCGTAATCCCCCAGAACCGGCTTGGGAACGTCATCTACCAGGCGGACATCCCCCGGTCCCATAACCGCAATGGCTTTCATGTACTCCATTTTGCTCACTCCTTATTTTGAAACATACGGATTTTTTCCTTCGCCAGCGCCCGGACGGCGTCCTTTGCCGCGCCGTACATGGCGTAGATATCCCGGGTTCCCACGGCGGACTCCAGGCCCTCCATAAAGGCCAGGCGCACTTCCGTGGCCACGTTGATCTTCCGGATTCCCAGGCGGATCGCCTTTTGAATCATGTCCTTCGGGATACCCGACCCGCCGTGGAGCACCAACGGCGGGGCACCCAGGTCCCGGCAGGCGGCCAGCCGGGCAAAGTCCAGATCGGGCGTTCCCTGGTAGATGCCGTGGGCGTTTCCGATGCCTATGGCCAGGGCGTCGCAATCCACAGCCTCGAGGAAGCGCTTCACCTCCTCCAGGTCCACCAGATTGGCTCCGGAGTGGGACATGCCGTCCTCCACACCGGAGATAGCGCCCAGCTCGCACTCCACGGAGACGCCCGCCGCGTGGGCCGCTCGTACAACCGCGCGGCTTTCTCGCACATTTTCCTCGAAGGGGTGGTGGGACCCGTCGTACATGACGGAGGTAAATCCCGCCCGCAGGCAGACTACGGCCTGTTCATAGCTGATTCCGTGGTCCAAATGCATGACAACGGGAACCGAGCTGCTCTCTCCGATCCGCCGCACCACGTCCGGCAGATGCCGGAGCCCTCCGGCACGGATGGCCCCCTGGCCGATGGTCAGGATCACCGGACAGTTTTCCTCCTCCGCCGCCTCTATGATGGCCTCGGGAATTTCAATGTTGTCGATGTTGAATCCGGGAATCGCCGTGTTGGTCCGTCCGGCAATTTCCAGCACTTCCTGTAAGGTCGCTAACGCCATCTCTCATTCCTCCATTTTCTTCAAAGTTTCCTCCCGCGACGGTTCCGCCGCGACGCCGCCCAGGCCTAGGCACGTCAGCCCCGCAAAGGCGTTGCAGAACCGCAGGGTTTTTTCCAAATCCCAGCCCTGTGTCAGGCAATATAGAAACGCCCCGTGGAAATTATCTCCCGCGCCCGTCGTGTCCACAGCGGAAACCTTCACCGGCGGCGCGCGATAAAAACGGCCCTCCTGAAAGGCGACGGCCCCCGCGTCCCCCCGCGTGACACAGGCCGTCCTCACACCCTTTCCGGCGTAATAGCGGCAGGCGTCCTCCGGAGAGAGGCCCAGGGTTTTCGCCACGGTCTTATCGTCGGGAATGAACACGTCTATATAGGGCAGCAGCGTCTCCGTGGCCTCTCTGGAGAGATTGCCGCCGTCCACGGAGAGCAGCGCCTCCGTATGCTCCCGACAGTACCGGGCCAGTTCCCCGCAAAAACGGTCCTCCAGTCCCCCCAAATGGATCATGGCGGTGTTCCGCAAGGCCTCCTTGTCCAGCATATCCAAGGTCAAGCGGCGGATGCAGCCGCCAAAATGGGTGATGCACCGCTTCCCGTCCCGCTCCACCTGAATGGCGCTGAAGGGAGAATCCGCATCGGGAATTTCAATCACCCGGCTGTACGGGAGTCCCCTGGCCTCAATATCCGCCCGGATGAAATCCGTCACGTCGGAGGGACCCCCTACGGCGGTAATCAGCCCGGTTTTCCCTCCCAGCTTTTGAAAGGCTGAGGCCGCCACAGACGCAACGCCTCCGCAGGTATGAACAACCGCCGTGGCGGCGATCCGCTGATCGGATGCCGGTGGCGTGTCAACCATTAGGAGGGTGTCTTTGGTCGTGGAGCCAATGAATAAGCAATCTAACATCCCAGCGCCTCCTTGTGTGATGTGATAATACCAATGTAACACACCGCTTTTTCCCCCGCAATTCGGATTTCATTCGGTTTTTTACGATTTCCGTTAAAGATTATCACATGCCCCCTCCGCGATCGGAAGCGATCTGGCCTGGGAGAGGGACAAAATGGACAGCCGCATGATGCCAATGGCATCATGCGGCTGATATGCTCTCTATAGAGTAAACAAAGCGAGAAAAGTCGCACACTACTCAGAGGGGAGCATTATTATGGCATTGATCAGAGTGGAAACGAAAATTCACGCAGTGGAACAGCGCTATGCCGGAGCCGGAAGCCTCAATCAAATTGCAGAAAAATTTGGAGCGCACCGCAGCACATTGCAGAAATGGCTTCTGAATTATAATTTGTTTGGTGAGGAGGGGCTGCGCCATCGTGCGGGGAATCATCACTATCCAGCAATTGTAAAACAGCAAGCGGCAGAATTATACCTGTCTGGACAGATGAGTATAGAAGCGGTCCGCACAAAATATCAGCCGCAATCAAGATCACAGCTGGAACAATGGGTTATGTTGTATAATGGTCAAAAAGGATTCCGCTTCCGGGTGCGCTTCACCGGGCGCTGGCAGGTCAATCCCCAGCGCCGCATATAATCCGACACACTCCCGTCTGATATCTTTTTCCGATACCGTTTCCAGTCGTACGCGCGCACTTTCCTCAGCGTCCGCAGACTGCCGGGAATCCCAAATTCCTCTGGACGGCGTGTTATGACCGTTTCTCGTATTTCTGCCCGCCCCTCTTTTGGAATGCGCTCTGGCGCTGTGGTTCCTGCTGGGGATTCTTTATCCGACGGTTCGGACCTTCTGGCCCTTCACGCTGCTGAGCGGGGTTCCCGTCCAGTGGAGAATGAATATGACCTACGCGTCCATCGGTTACATGCTGCTGGGCCATTATCTGTCCGTCTATCATCCTCGGCCGAACCGTAGAACTTCCGGCATGGTCCTCTTAAGAGGGTTCCTCCTGACCTTTTGGGGGACCTGCTTTGCGTCCTATGTGGCGGGAAGGCCGGACGGACATTTTTTAGAGGGGATGGGAGTGCCTGTATTCCTGGTGGTTTTAGGCATGTGGGGCCTTTACCTCCTCTTTTTATAGATTCGGTTCCATCGCCCGTTTCAGCATCCGCTCCGTCATGCCCTCCCCCAACTGGCAGAGGCGGCGGAACTGCTTTCCCAGGTCATAGCGCATCCCATCGTTGAGCCAGGCCATGATTTGCCCGAAACACTCGCACTGATAGAACCGGACGATGATGGCCCGGTCCGCCTGGGCAATGGGAACGCCGGTAGCGGCCGCGGCGGCGTAGTCCTCCACCACCCGGCGGCATACGTCCATCAAGCTCCGCTCAAACAGGTCCCGATGAGCGGACTGGTTGATATGAAGCACCGCCTGTCGGTGCTCCAGGGCAAAGCCGGCGGCGGTCTCCAGGCAGTCCGCCAGGGATAATACCGGGCCCTGGGCGGCAATGATACGGTTCGCCTGGTCCGTGACCAGTTCCTCCAGCAGGGCGGGGATGTCCTTGAAATGATAGTAAAAGGTATTCCGGTTGACCCCGCAGGCTTGTACAATGTCCTTCACGGTGATTTCCCGAAGGGGACGCTCCTCCAGCAGGCGGAGGAAGGCGGCCTGGAGGGCCTCCTTGGCAGAGGCGGACATCATGAGGACCTCCTTTCCTCAAACAGCCCGGCGGCCGCTGCGTCCGCCATGCGCTGGGCGGCGGAGAGAAGCTCTGCCTTGGGCAGGGCCATGTCCTTTTCGAACCACTCCGCCAAAAGGCCGATGAAGCCCCAGGCCAGGAAGTTTAGAAGGTAGCCCGTCAGCCTTGGGTCCTCTGGATGGAACCAGGTTTTGACCAGCAGAGCTCCATTCTGGTGAACCAGCCGCTGGATGGACTGGAAGAAGCCGCTGGCCTCACTGCTGGCAAACAGGACCGTGCAGATCTCCCGGTTTTCTATGGTGAAGTCCAGCACCGGCTCAAACACAGGAGCTACGCTGCCCACGGCCACGGTTTCCTGCATATGGGCGTCCACCAGTGCCTGGAGCTCCTCCAGCAAATCCTCCTCCACGCTGTGCAGCAGCTCCAAAGTGCCGGAGTAGTGAAGATAAAAGGTGGCCCGGTTCATATCCGCCGCGTCGGTTACGTCCCGGACGGAGATGTCGGCGAAGGTTTTTTGCTTCATCAGCTCCAGAAGGCTCTCCTTTAATAGTTTGCGGGACCGTCGAGCCCGGCGGTCATCAGGGTTTTTCAGCATAAGATTCCTCCTTTGGACAAATTAGGCATTTGCCCGCTTTTGTCTATTGACCAAATTTCCTGCTTTTACTATAATCGACTTAAGTCAATAAGTCAACAAAAATCTTTTATTTGACACAAATTGATTATTTGGAGGAATCACTATGACTTGGCAAACCATGAGCAAACGTGTGTCCGCCCTGGCTTTGGCAGCGGTTTTAACCGTGACGCTGACCCTGCCAGCCGCGGCGGCGGAGGCCATCGGCGACGGCGTGACCCCCACCTATGACGAGGCGTATTACGCCACGCTGGATTACTACGGAAACCTCCTGGAGGGCAGCGTGGTAAAAAGTTACGCCATGAACGGCCGGGACCGTCTGACGGACTACGGCGTCTATGACGAGGTGGTGAACCTTACGGACAATTCCGTCCCGGTCAGCGGGGAGGGGAGCACCTCCTTCCAATTTACCGGCGGTGTGCCGGACCACTTCTATTTCGAGGGCAAGACAAAAAAGCCCTTTGAGGACCTGCCCTGGACCATCACTCTGCGCTACACCCTCAACGGCGTTCCCGCCAAGGCGGAGGAGCTGGCGGGGAAGCAGGGCGTGGTGGAAATCCTTCTGGATATTGTGCCCAATGCGAACGCCGGAGACTACGCCCGGTACAATTACACCCTGGCGGCCACGGCCCTGTTTAACCAGGACGACATCCTCTCTCTGGAGGCAGAGGGCGCTCAGGTCCAGCTGGTGGGCAATCTGCGAACCGTTCTCTTCCTCTGCCTCCCTGGGGAGGAACAGCACTTCACCATCCGGGTGGGCTCCAACGATTTCTCCTTCGGCGGCCTGACCGTGATGATGATGCCTGCTACCCTGGCCCAGCTGGAGGAGATTGCCAAGCTCAGTGAGCGGAAAGACGACCTGGAGGAGGACTACCGGGCCCTCTCCGGCAGTTTGGATGAACTGCTGGATGCCCTGGCGGACATTCAGAACGGCCTTTACGCCTCCGCCAAGGGCCTGGATCAGCTGGACGCGGCCCGGGAGACCTTCTCCGGCGGCAAGGGCGCGCTGTACAGCGGCACGGACCGCCTTCGGGAGGACCTGAGCAATCTGGCGGATATCCTGGCTCCGGTGGAACAGCGGGTACAGCTCCTGAGCCAGACGGTGACGGACTCCAAGATTGTCCTCAACGAGATGGTGGACGCCACCGTGACGCTACAGGCCCAGCTGGCGGAGATGGAGACGGCCCTGTACGGCTTGGAGCAGGGGACCTATGATCTGCGGAGCGTCATCGGCCTGGCGGCGGATATGGAGGGAAGCCTCCTCCGCCTGGAGAGTGCCCTGGGCGGCGTCCACGTGGGTGGCGGCAGTGTTGCCACCAACAGCCGGGGGTTGGTGGAAAAGGTGAAGAATGTACATGGCGCCTATGCCGCGGAGGATACGGAGACCTTCCTCCAGAAGATGCTGGAGGCCCAAGGTGTGGGAAGCGCGGAGGCCAAGGCCAAGGCGGCGGGCATGAAGCAGCTGTTGGACGCGGACAAAGCCGGGCTCCCGGTGCCTCCGGGACAGCAGGCGGCCCTAGAGGCGGCCAAGCAGATGGAGACGCTCCATGAAGTGAAGCAGCAGACAAATATGGACTTCCGGGATTTCTGCGGACAGGTGACCAAGGACCCGGATACGGCCAAGCAGATGAATGACCTCTGGCTGATTTACAGCGCTGGCGGCGCTGTCTCCGGGAAGGCGACTTTGCGGAACCGCCCGGTTTCGGAGGCTGTCATTCCCGCAGCTCCAGTCCCGGAGCTGCCTCAAGCCCCAACAGAGCCCCAGCCTTCCGAGCCGCCTCAGACCCCGGACCTGCCGCGACCCCCGGAGACGGCAGTCCCGGAAACCGAAGCGCCGGAAGAATCCGCCGTGCCGGAGGAATCGGAGCAGCCCGCCCCGGAGGAGCCACAGGAGCCCTCCGCCCCGGAGGAAGCGCCCGCGGAGGAGGAGAATGTTGGAACGCCGGAGATGCTGAAAAAGGGACAGATGTCGGCTCGCCTGGTGGTCTATGAAACGCTGGATGGCGATGACAGCGGAGCTTCCGGCCAAGACGGCAGCTCCAGCGGAGACGACAACTCCAGCGGAGACGACAGCTCCGGCGGAGACGGCAGCTCCGGCGGAGACGGCAGCTCCGGCGGGGACAATAACCCCAGCGGAGACGGCGGTTCCGGAAAACCCGAGACTCCCGGCGAGGGAGACGGCGCTCCCTCTGATCCCGACGCCCCCTCCAACCCCGGCAAGCCCCCGGAAAACGACACGGTAGGCGGCGCTGTGGTGGACCTCATCACCAGCGGCCTGGATAGCGCCACCGCTCGAATTGACGCGATTCAAAGCCAGCTCAACGCCTCCCTCAACCAGATCAAGCGCCCCACCGCCGCCGTGGCGGGGGACCTGGCGAACCTCTGCGGGGAGCTGGACATTCTGCTGCGGGATCTGGACGACGCGGAGGATCTGATGGCCGCCCTGGGACAATCCGCCGGGACCCTGCGGGAAATTCTGGAGGACGTGGACGCCCTGCGGACCGTGCTGAACGGCTATGAGCCCACCCTTCAGGAGGCCCTGGCCAACACGGGGGCTCTCAGCGCCTCCGCCGTGACCACCATCCGGGACGCGGAGACCCTGCTCGCTGACGCGGAGAATCTGGCCCGGTCCACGGGGAAAGACCTGGACGCGGGGACGAAGCAGTCCCTCCGGGGCCTCTCCGCCGCCCTGCGGCAGACCGCCAAGGCCCTGGCCACCACCAAACAGGTGAAGGAGGCCAAAAACACCGTTACCCAAATCATTGAAGATACCTGGAACGAGTACACCGGAGATGTGAACAACATCCTGCTGATGGACGCCACGGCGGAGCCGGTCTCCCTGACGGATGAGCGGAATCCCGCCCCCACCAGCATTCAGATTCTTATCCGCACCCAGGAAATCAAAGAGGAGAAGCCGGAGGAGGACGAGGCGTCCGCCGCCGTGAAGGAAAAAACCACCTTCTGGGGCCGGGTAACCCAGATGTTCCGGGACTTCTGGAACGCCGTCACCGGCGTCTTCCAATGACGGGAGGAGAGCCGCCATGATTGAAAAGATCGCCCATAAGCTGACCCGAAAGCCCAAGCTGGTGGCCCTGATTGCCGTGCTGATGCTGATTCCCTCTCTCATCGGCTACGCCGCCACCCGCATCAACTACGACATCCTGTCCTATCTGCCCCAGGATCTGCCCTCCTCCCAGGGGGAGCAGCTTCTGGAGGAGCCCTTCCAGATGGCGGCTACCAGCATGCTTATCGTGGAGGGGATGCCCGCGGGCTATACCAACAAGCTGATTCAGGACATTCAGGACGTCCCCGGCGTGTCCAGCGCCGTGTGGCTCAGCAATCTGGTGGGCATCCAGGTTCCCGTGGAGATGATTCCGGCGGACCTCCGGGAGATGTTCTTCTCCGGCCAGGCCACCATGATGCTGATTCAGTACGACCACCCCGGGGCCTCCGACGAGACCATGGAGGCCATCCGGCAGGTGCGGAGCGTCTGCAACGAGCGCTGCTTCCTGGCGGGCTTCTCCGTGGTCATCAAGGACACCCGGGACGTGATGGACGGGGAGCTGCCCATCTTCGTGGGACTGGCGGTGCTGCTGGCGCTGGCGGCCATGAGCGTGACGCTGGAGTCCACCGTCCTGCCCTTCGTGTACCTGGCCAGCATCGGCATGGCCGTGGTCTACAACTTCGGAAGCAACATCTTCTTAGGCCAGATTTCCTACATCACCAAAGCCATCGCCGCCGTGCTGCAATTGGGCGTGACCATGGACTACTCCATCTTCCTCTACCACCGCTACGAGGAGGAGCGGGAGCGCTATGACGACAAGCGGGACGCCATGGCCCAGGCCATCATCGCCGCCTTCCGCTCCCTCTCCGGCAGCAGCATGACCACCATCGCGGGCTTCCTGGCCCTGTGCTTCATGCGGCTGACCCTGGGAAGGGACATCGGCATCGTCATGGCCAAGGGCGTGGTCCTGGGGGTGGCCACGGTAATCCTGGTCCTGCCGTCCCTGGTGCTGATATTCGACAAGCAGATCGGAAAGCACAAGCACAAGACCCTGATTCCCTCCTTTGATAAGGTCAACGCCTTCATCCTCCGGTACAAGGTCCCCCTGGTGGTGCTGACAGTGCTGCTGTTTTTCCCGGCGGTCTACGCCCAGCGCCACGCGGACATCTACTACAAGCTGGACGAATCCCTGCCCCGGGACCTTCCGTCCATCGTCAGCAACGAGAAGCTGAAGGACGATTTCGATATGGCGACCAGCCACTTCGTGGTCCTTCGGGACGATCTGAGCGCCGCCGACATGGGGGAGCTGGAGCGCCGGATGGAGGAGGTCCCCGGCATCACCTCCGTGGTGTCCTTCCACAAGCTGCTGGGCGTGGGCATACCGGACTTCTTTATTCCGGAGGACCTCAAGAACATGCTCCGCCAGGAGGGGTGGCAGCTGATGATGATTAACTCCAGCTGCGCCCCCGCGACGGACGAGGTAGCGGCCCAGCTGGACGCCATGAATGAAATTCTCCACAGCTACGACCCCTCCGCTATGATTACCGGGGAGGGGGCCATGTACCGGGATTTGATCGACACCTCGGCAGTGGATTTCCAGGTGACAAACTATATCTCCGTAGCGGCGATTTTCCTCATCATCGCCTTTGTATTCAAGTCCATCTCCGTCCCTCTGGTGCTGGTAGCCACCATTGAGCTGGCTATTTTCATCAATCAGGGCTGCTGCTACTTCCTGGGCACGGAGATTCCCTTCATCGCCCCCACCATCATCAGCTGCGTACAGTTGGGGGCCACGGTGGACTACGCCATTTTGATGACCTCCCGTTTCCAGGAGGAGCTGAAAAAGGGCCTTGGCCGAGAGGAAGCCATCCGTATTGCCGCCGCCTCCTCTGACGCGTCCATCGTCACCAGCGCCTTGGTGCTCTTCTGCGCCACCCTGGGGGTGTCCTTCGTGTCCTCCATCGACCTCATCGGGGCCATCTGCGTTATGCTGGCCCGGGGCGCGCTGATCTCGGCGCTGGTGAGCATTTTCCTCATGCCCGCCATTCTCTGTGTCTGCGAGCCGCTTTTTAACAAGACCAGCTATCATTGGAAAACGCCGGACCCCGCTCCGGCCCTGTCTGGCTCGGAGGAGGAGACGCTCCCGGCGGCAGAGACGGAGGCCCTTCCCGCCCCGGAGGGAGAGCCGGTTTCCTCGGAGCCGGCTTCCGTGGAAGAGATTTCCTCGGAGGCGGTTTCCTTAGAGCTGGAGCCAGTTTCCGTCCGTACGGAATAAGGGAATTTCATAAGACCCCCGGAGGGTTTTCCTCCGGGGGCCGTTTCGCGTATTCGTCAGTCCTCGCCCTTTGCCCAGGCCACGGCGCAGCGCACGGCCCGCCTCCAGCCCTTCAGCAGCTCCTGCCGCCGCTCCTGGGAGACGGCGGGGGAGAAGATTCGCTCACAGGCCCAGTTGCCCTTGATTTCCTCCTGGTCCCGCCAGAAGCCGGAGGCCAGCCCCGCCAGGTACGCCGCCCCCAGGGCGGTGGTCTCGATGCACTGGGGGCGCTGGATTTGGGCGTCTGACAGGTCTGCCTGGAACTGCATGAGGAAGCTGTTGGCGCTGGCCCCGCCATCCACCTTCAGAGACCCCAGGGTCAGGCCGGACTCCTCCTTCATAGCCAGGAGCAAATCGTTGGTCTGGTAGGCCAGGGATTCCGTCACCGCTCGGATGAAGTGCTCCCGGGTGACGCCCCGGGTCAGCCCCACCACGGTGCCCCGGGCGTAGGGCTCCCAGTAAGGAGCTCCCAGCCCGACAAAAGCGGGGACCACGTAGACGCCTCCCGCGTCCTCCAGCTGAGCGCAGATTTGCTCCGTTTGAGCGGCGTTGTCCAGCAGCCGCATTTCGTCCCGGAGCCACTGGAGAGCGGCCCCGGCGATAAAGACGCTGCCCTCCAGGGCATAGCGGACCTGTTTGCCTGCCCCGGCGGCGATGGTGGTGAGCAGTCCCCGCTTGGAGGGGACCGCCTCCGCGCCGGTGTTCATCAGCAAAAAGCCGCCGGTGCCGTAGGTGCTTTTCACGTCCCCCGGCTCAAAGCCGCACTGGCCGAAGAGGGCGGCCTGCTGGTCTCCAGCGGCGGCGGCAATGGGGATGGAGCCGCCGAATTTGTCCGTCTCGCCGAACACATGGCTGCTGGGCAGCGTCTGAGGCAGCAGGGAGGCGGGGATGCGGAAGTAGTCCAGCAGCTCCCGGTCCCACTGGAGCTTGTGGATGTCAAAGAGCATGGTCCGGGAGGCGTTGGTGTAGTCCGTGGCGTGGACCCGGCCCCCGGTCAGGTTCCAGATAAGCCAGGCGTCCACGGTGCCGAACCGCAGTTCCCCGCGCTCCGCCCGCTCCCGGACGCCGGGAACGTTGTCCAGAATCCACTCCAGCTTGCTGGCGGAGAAGTAGGCGTCGGGAATCAGGCCGGTTTTTTGCCAGACGGTCTCCTCCAGCCCGTCCCGCCGGAGCCGTTCGATGCGGTCCGCCGTCCGGCGGCACTGCCAGACGATGGCGTTGCAGACGGGCTTTCCGGTGGTGGCGTCCCAGACCAGGGTGGTTTCCCGCTGGTTGGTGATACCGATGGCGGCAATTTCATCGGGCCGGGCGTCGGCCTTCTGCATGGCCTCCATGGTGACGCCCATTTGGGTGGACCAGATGTCCATGGGATCGTGCTCCACCCAGCCGGGGCGGGGGTAAATCTGTGGAAATTCCTTTTGCGCCACGGCCCGGACCGCCCCCTGTCGGTCGAAGAGGATGCACCGGGAGCTGGTGGTGCCCTGGTCCATGGCGATCACATAGTTTTTCACGTCCGCTCCTCCTAATGCCGCAGAGGTTACAGCGTCCCCTTGAAGAAGTCGATGACGCCCTGCTCCACCTGGTCCTTGAGGCCATTGTAGTTGTGGATTTCGTGGCGGTAGCCGTCATAGAGCTTGGTGGTCACCTTGTGGCCGGATTGCTCCAGCCAGGCGGAGACCTGCTTCACCCCCGCTCCGTACTGACCCACCGGGTCCTCGCCGCCGGCGATGTTGTAAATGGGCAGGTCCTGGGGGACCTTCTCCGCCCAAACGGGGCCGGTGATGCAGTCGATCATCTGGCAGAAATAGAGGAAGGAGCGGTTATTGGTGGGCCGGGAGAAGGCGTCCAAGGGGTCCATGGCGTGGTCTGCCTGAACATAGGGGTCGGAGCAAATCCACTCGTTGCCGAAGCGAATTTCCTCCGCGCACCGCTCGCACATCCAGCCAAGCAGGGCCCCGGCGGCGCCCTGGTCGGAGGCGTCTCCCTGGCCGCCGTCCACGGCGGCTTGCAGCATGGCCATGCCCTGCTCCAGGCCGGGGAATACGCCGCTGGTGCCGCAGAGGGTGACGGCGGTGAGTTCTCCGCCATAGGCCGTGATATAGTCCCGGGCGATGAAGGAGCCCATGCTGTGGCCGAAGAGGAAATAGGGGAAACCGGGATACTTCTCCTTGACCAGCTTCGTCAGGGTATGCTCGTCCTCCATCATGGTGTGGGGGCCCTTGTCGCCCCAGTCACCCCAGGAGTTGTTGACCACGGCGGTCCTGCCGTGGCCCACATGGTCGTCCGCCGCCACGATGAAACCGGCGTCCAGGAATTTGGAAATCATGTGGAGATACCGCCGGGAGTGCTCCCCAAAGCCATGAACCAGCTGGACAATGCCCGCGGGCTTGGCGGCAGGGACATAGATCCACCCCTGAACCTGATCCCGCTGGTTGAAGGACTGGAAGCTGATCTCGTGTAACATCGCTGCTCCTCCTGTTCCGGGCGCGGGACGCGCCCTGTCATTTGAATAGCCGGAAAATAAAGGAATTGAGAAAAGTATACCGTGCTCCGCCGCCCCTGTCAACCCAAAGCGGCGGCAGACCCGCCCGGAAGATTTTTCCCGGAAAGGGCTTGTCATTTGGGAGAAAATCCGCTATGCTGTTTATAAAGCATTTATAAAATGAATAAGGAATGAGGAGCCATGACCACATCTCCCGCCAACAACATGGATGTCAAGCGGCGCAACCGGGTGAACACCCTGCGTTGTATCCTGAAAAGCGACCGGTTTTCCCAGATGGAGTTGACCCAGAGGCTGGCTCTGAGCTGGCCCACAATTTTGCAGAACGTGAAGGAGCTGACGGAGCTGGGACTGGTCCGGGAGGACGGCATATACGCCTCCACCGGCGGCCGGAAGGCCAAGGCTTACGCCCCTGTACGGGACGCCCGGATGGCGGTGGGCGTGGACCTGACGGCGGACCATGTGAGCGTGGCGCTGGTGGACCTGGGGGGAACCCTGCTGCGTCAGGCCACGGGGGCTCTGCGCTTTTCCATGGAGGACATATACTTTCAGTACCTGGGGGGCCTGCTCCAGCGGTTTGTGGAGGCCAGCGGCGCGGCGGACCGGATTTTGGGAGTGGGCGTCGCCCTCCCCGGCATCGTGGATGAGGAGCGGGAACTCCTGCGGGACTCCCATGCCCTCGGGCTGCGAAACGTGCCGCTCAGCCGCTTCACCCAGCGGATTCCCTGGCCCTGCCACTGTCTTAACACCGCCCACGCCGCCGGTTTGTCGGAGCTTCGGGACACGGAGGGAGACATGGTTTACCTCTCCCTGGACGATACCGTGGGCGGAGCCATCCTTCGAGACGGGGCGCTTTACCGGGGAGACCGCCTTCGGGCCGGGGAGTTTGGCCACACAACCCTAATTCCCGGCGGCCGCCCCTGCTGGTGCGGAAAGGCGGGCTGTCTGGACGCCTATTGCTCCGCCAAAGTCCTGGCGGAGCACGCCGGGGGCAGCCTCTCCGCCTTTTTTGAGGAGCTCCGCTCCGGGGATTCCGAGAAGCGGGGGCTCTGGCGGGAGTATCTGGAGTGCCTGGCGGCGGCGGTAAACAACCTTCACGTCAGCTTTGACTGCGACGTGGTGGTGGGAGGCCGCGTGGGAGCCTGCCTGGAGGAGTTCGGGGAGCTGCTGCGGGCGCTGTTGGCGGAGCGAAACCCCTTTGAGCCGGATTCCTCCTATTTAAAATACAGCCGCTGTTCTCAGGAGGCCGCCGCCATGGGCGCGGCGCTGACCCAGGTGGAGTCGTTTCTCCAGGGGCTTTGAGTACATGGAAAAACGTGAGCGCCGTCCCAATGGGACGGCGCTTTTGCCTCAGCTTTCGTGGGTTCGCTCCGGGCCAAAGACGGTATGGCCGGTTTCCAGGGCCTTGCTTAGCTTTTGCCGGAGAATTTCCCCGGTCTCACCGGAATTCAAGGCCGCGTGAATATCCACCAGCTCGAAGCGGGGGGCGGCCCCCGCCGCCCGTCGGCGAGGGTCCGGAACTCCATGGGCTGGGGCACATGGGAGTGGCCCCCAGGATGATGTCCGCCCCGTGTTCAAAAAGGAAATCCGCCAGCTCCTCCTGCCATTTCATGGGGAGACCTCCTTTCCAGGGAAGCGGCCTGCGAAAACTCCGATTTTCCGGGACTTTTAGCCTGATTATAGCGGTTTTCCCGGGTCCTGTCAACGAGGAGGCCGCCCCGGCGCGCGCCCTGCCCCGGCGGTCCCTCCGCCAGCCGCTTTTTGGGGGGAGAGTGAAAATCCAAGGAAAACATTGACAAAAGGGCTTTCAGGCTTCTATAATGAAGCCATGCAGATTGGGAGCCGGCGAAGTCTGGACAAAAAAATAGGGGTGGAGAGATGAACAGTATCCGAAAAAAGATTACAGTATGTCTGATGGCGACAGTCCTAATTGCGCTGTTCGTGGTGGGCGGCGCCAGTATCGGGCTGAATTACCGGAGCACACTTGCCACAGTGGAGCAGATGATGAGCGAGACCGCCGTCCTGGCTTCCGAGCGCATTGAAGAGGAACTGATTGCCTATAAGAATGTGGCCATGGACACGGGGCGCATTTCTCAGCTGGCCGATTCCGTCACCTCGGTGGAGGAGAAGAAGGCCATCGTGGACGAGCGGGTCAGCCTCCATGGCTTCCAGCGTGGCAATCTCATCGGCATGGATGGCATCAGCCTTTTTGACGGGAAGGACTATTCCGACCGGGAGTATGTCCAGCAGGCAATGAAGGGGAACGTCTACGTTTCCCAGCCCCTGGTCAGCAAGATCACCGGAGAGCTGTCCATTATGGTGGCCGCGCCGGTCTATTCCAACCGGGGGAGCATTGCGGGCGTGGTGTATTTTGTCCCGCCGGAGACCTTCCTGAACGACATTGTATCCTCGATCCAGATCAGCGAAAACAGCCGGTCCTATATGATCAACAAGGACGGGGACACCATCGCCGACGTCACACTGGAAACCATCACCACCCAGAATATTGAGCGGGAGGCCCAGAGCGATTCCTCCTTGAAGCAGCTGGCGGCTATTCACGCGGAGATGCGCCAGGGGAAGGTAGGCTTTGGCGGTTTCCACGATTCCGACGGTCCCCGTTTCGCGGCTTACGCCCCGGTAGACGGCACCGACGGCTGGAGCGTAGCGGTCACCGCCATGAAAAAGGACTATCTGGCGGATACATATTTCGGCATGGCCGTCAATGTGCTGGTGATTATCGCCTCCATTTTGGCCTCCATCGTGGTGGCCTTGAAGCTGTCCAGCAACATCAGCGATCCCATGCGGGCCTGCGCCGCGCGAATGAAGCTGCTGGTGGAGGGCGATCTGTCGGCCCCGGTTCCCAAGACGATGGGACGGGATGAGACGGCGGAGCTGACCCGCTCCACGGCGGAGATGGTAACGGGCCTGAATACCATCATCAACGATATCAGCTATCTTCTCACGGAAATGGCGAACCAGAATCTGGATATCCGTTCCGCGCACCGGGACGCCTATGTGGGGGACTTCCAGAACATTCTCCAGTCCATGCGGACGCTGAAGCAGGAGCTTAGCGGCACCATGCGGCAGATCAACGCCTCCGCCGGGCAGGTTTCCTCTGCCAGCAATCAGGTATCCATGGGCGCCCAGACCCTGAGCCAGGGCTCCATGACCCAGGCCAGCTCTGTTGAGGAATTGGCCGCCACCATCACGGATATTTCCGACAGCGCCAAGAAAACCTCCGCCGCTGCCGAGGAGGCGGGGCACTTCGTGAACGAAGCCGGCGGGCATCTGGGGGTCAGCGTGGAGCATGTCAAGGAGCTGAACGCCGCCATGGAGAAGATTTCCAGCTCCTCCGAGGAGATTTCCAAAATCATCGCAACCATTGAAAACATCGCCTTCCAGACCAACATCCTGGCGCTGAACGCCGCCGTGGAGGCTGCCCGGGCGGGCTCCGCCGGAAAGGGCTTCGCCGTTGTGGCCGACGAGGTGCGGAATCTGGCCACCCGGTCCGACCAGGCCGCCAAGGCCACCAAGGAGTTGATCGAGGGCTCCATCGTCGCCGTCGCCGAGGGCAGTCAGGCTGTGGGGAAGGTCACCGAATCTCTGGAGCAGACCAGCGTCTCCGCCGGCCACGTGACCGCCCAGATGAACATTGTGGTCTCTGCCGTGGAGAACCAGACCGCCGCCATCACCCAGGTTACGGAGGGCATTGACCAAATTTCCTCCGTGGTCCAAACCAACAGCGCCACCGCCCAGGAAAGCGCCGCCGCCAGCGAGGAGCTGTCCGCCGAGGCGGCCAGCCTGAAGCAGCTGGTGGACCAGTTTACTCTTGCCAAGGATTAAGCGATCCTAATGCGGCGGAACCGAGCAAAAAAAGTCCCCGCGGATATTCCGCAGGGGCTTTTTTTGTGGAGCTTTCCCGGAAATATGGTAAATAAGGAAAATGAGGTTGACAAAATCAGGATTTTTGTTACAATAGATAGCGTTCAAAAGGCGTACGCCTTTTTTTCATGGTTTGGCGTCAAACCATGAAGATGGATTGTATGCGCCTGAAAGACACAAAATTTTTTGGAGGTTTGCAATGAAGAAGTTTTTCAGCATGCTGCTGGCGCTCGTGATGCTTTTGGCTCTCGCGGGCTGCGGTGGCGACAAGACCCCCTCGCAGGATCAGGGCGGCTCCTCTGACGCCGGCCAGACCCAGCAGGACGGAGACGCCCCCGAGGCGGGAGATTCCGGTTCCGCCACCCTGGAGGACGGTATTGGCGACTATCACATCGGCATTGTCACCGGCTCCGTCTCCCAGTCCGAGGATGACCGCCGGGGCGCCGAGGCTTTCCAGGCCAAGTACGGCGAGGATAAGGTCACCCTGGCCATCTATCCCGACAACTTCACCGAGGAGCTGGAGACGACCATCCAGACCATCGTCAACCTGTCCGATGATCCCCAGATGAAAGCCGTTATTGTCAACCAGTCCGTTCCCGGTACCACCGAGGCTTTCCGCCAGATCAAGGAGCGCCGCCCCGACATTCTCTGCATCGCCGGTGAGGCTCACGAGGACCTGCCCGAGATCGGCTCCGCCGCCGACCTGGTGTGCAACAACGACTTCGTTTCCCGCGGCTATCTGATCATCCGCACCGCTCATGAGCTGGGCGCGGACACCTTTGTTCACATCTCCTTCCCCCGCCACATGGCTTATGAGACCATGAGCCGCCGTGTGGCCGTCATGGAGGAGGCCTGCAAGGAATTCGACATGGAGTTCGTTCTGGAGACCGCTCCCGACCCGACCTCTGACGTGGGTATCCCCGGCGCTCAGGCTTATATCCTGGAGAACGTCCCCGCTTGGGTCCAGAAGTACGGTGAGAACGCCGCCTACTTCTGCACCAACGACGCGCATACCGAGCCCCTGCTCAAGCAGCTGGTGGAATACGGCGGCTACTTCATCGAGGCCGACCTGCCCTCTCCTCTGATGGGCTATCCCGGCGCTCTGGGCCTGGACCTCACCGAGGAAGCCGGTGACTTTGAGAAGATTCTGGCTAAGGTCGAGTCCGCTCTGGTGGAGAAGGGCGCCGCCGATCACTTCGGTACCTGGGCCTACTCCTATGGCTACACCCTGTCCGCCGGTCTTGCGGAGCACGCCAAAAACGTCATCAACGGAGTCAGCGAAATCACCGATATGGACGCGGTGGCCGCGGCCCTGAACGTTTACTCTCCCAAGGCCCAGTGGAATGGCGCGGGATATACCAACGCCACCACCGGAGTCAAGAGCGACAATGTGTTCCTCATCTATCAGGACACCTATATCATGGGCGACCCCGGCCGCTTCATGGGCAACGCCGACGTGGAGATTCCCGAGAAGTACTTCACCGTCAGCTGATCCAAGTTTAGAATTGTCTGCCGTACGGGGAGGAGGACCTGTCCTCCTCCCCGCGCTGGCTTTGACCCCACGGCAGGCGGCAAAGGTCCCCGCCTGAGCGCCCGGCCTTTCGGGCAGAGCGCACTGAACAAATGAGATAGGGTGGATGTATGACAAACAACGTGAACCCCCTTCTGCGAATGCAGAATATCAAAAAGGACTTCTTCGGCAACCAGGTTTTGACCGATATCAATTTTACTTTGGGTGAGGGCGAAGTCTTGGGCCTGTGCGGCGAGAACGGCGCGGGCAAGAGCACCTTAATGAAAATCCTATTCGGTATGGACGTCATCCGGGAGACCGGCGGCTACAGCGGCGATATCCTGATTGACGGCAAAAAAGTGGAATTCAACACTCCTTTCGACGCGCTGGAGGCGGGCATCGGCATGGTGCATCAGGAATTCTCCCTGGTCCCCGGCTTCACCGCCACGGAAAATATCCTCCTGAATCGGGAGCCCTGCAAAAAGAATATTGTTTCAGAGGTGTTCGGCGACCGCCTGAACACGCTGGATTATAAGGAGATGGACCGGCGCTCCGCCGCCGCCATTGAAAAAATGGGCGTCGCCATCGACGCCAAAATGGTTATCAGTGATATGCCGGTGGGCCACAAGCAGTTCACGGAAATCGCACGGGAGCTGAGCAAGGACCAGCTGAAGCTCCTCATTTTGGACGAGCCCACCGCCGTGCTGACGGAGAAGGAGGCGGAGGCCCTGCTGGAGTCCATCCGGGGCATGGCCGCCCGGGGCATTTCTGTCATCTTCATCACCCATCGCCTCCATGAAATTCTGGCGGTGTGCGACAAGGTGGTGGTCATGCGGGACGGCTATGTGGTTCGGGATGTTCCCACCCGGGAGACCAGCGTGGAGGACATCACCAAATGGATGGTGGGCCGGGACGTGCAGAGCGCCGCCATGGGCGAGGCCCGGACCAGCGACGGAGGCCGGACCATTTTGTCGATCAAGAATCTTTGGGTGGACATGCCCGGCGAGACGGTGCGGGACGTCAGCCTGGATATCCGGGAGGGCGAAATTTTGGGCATCGGCGGTCTGGCGGGCCAGGGCAAGCTGGGCATCCCCAACGGCGTCATGGGCCTTTACGAGGCTGGCGGCAAGGTGGAGTTCAACGGCCAGGAGATTCCCCTGAACAACCCCCGGAAGTGCCTGGATTCCTCTCTGGCCTTCGTGTCGGAGGACCGGCGGGAGGTGGGCCTCCTGCTGGACGAGAGCTTGGAATGGAACGTGGCCTTCCCCGCCATGCAGATTCAGGAGAAGTTCCTGAAAAAGCTGCTGGGCGGCTTCATCAAATGGCGGGACGAGAAGGGCATCCACAAGGTGACCCAGAAATATATCGACGAGCTGCAAATCAAATGCACCAGCTCCAAGCAGAAGGCCAGGGAGCTCTCCGGCGGCAACCAGCAGAAGGTGTGCCTGGCCAAGGCCTTTGCCCTGGAGCCCAAGTTCCTCTTCGTGTCGGAGCCCACCCGGGGCATCGACGTGGGCGCCAAGGCCCTGGTGCTGGAGGCGCTGAAGAAGTTCAACCGGGACAGCGGCGTTACCGTCGTCATGATCTCCTCCGAGCTGGAGGAGCTGCGGCAGACCTGCGACCGCATTGCCATCATCTCCGGCGGACAGGTGGCGGGCATCCTGCCGGCGGCGTCGTCCTCCGAGGAGTTCGGCCTGCTGATGGTCAGCAAGGTCAAGTAAGGAGGGAAATGAAATGATAACGGGATATGTATTACCGCCGGCGCTGAAAAAGATGGGGTTTCCCCGGCTGATTATCTCCGGGTTTTTGCTGGTCCTCTTCATTCTGACCCCCTTTGTCGGGGTTGACCTGCCCACCCAGATTACCAACATCATCAACCGCTTCAGCTGGAACGCGGTGCTGGTCCTGGCCATGGTGCCCATGATCCACGCGGGCTGCGGTCTGAACTTCGGCTTGCCTCTGGCGATTATCTGCGGCCTCCTGGGCGGCACATTGTCCATCCAGCTGGGCTTTACCGGCCCCATGAGCTTTGTGATGGCGGTGCTGATTGCCACGCCCTTCGCGGTGATTCTGGGCGGGGGCTACGGACTGCTCCTGAACCGCATCAAGGGTGGCGAGATGATGATTGCCACCTATGTGGGTTTTTCCGTCATGTCTTTTTTCTGCATGATGTGGCTGTTGCTGCCCTATAGCAGCCCCACCATGGTCTACGGCCTTTCGGGCAACGGCCTGCGGCCCACCATCTCTCTGGACGGCTTTTATAACCAGACGCTGGCCAGACTTTTAGAGATTGACTTCGCTAAAATCGCCGCTGCCCTGCACATCAGCCTGGGCCCGCTGGAGCGGATCAAGATTCCCACCGGGTCCCTGATCGCCTTTGCGCTGCTGGCTTTCTTGATGTGGGCTTTTCTCCATACCAAAACCGGCACGGCCATGACAGCGGTGGGCTCTAACGCCGCCTTTGCCCGGGCCGCGGGCATCAACGTGGACCGGACCCGGATGCTCTCCGTCATCATGTCCACCTGGCTGGGCGCCATGGGCATCTTGATGTACCAACAGGGCTTTGGCTTCATCCAGTTGTACAACGCTCCCAACAACCTGACCATGCCCACGGTGGCGGCCATCCTGATCGGAGGCGCCTCGGTGAACAAGGCCAGTATTCCCCATGTCATCATCGGAACGATTCTCTTCCAGGGAATTGTGACCATGACCCCCACGGTGATGAACTCCGCGATTCACATGGACATGAGCGAGGTCATTCGGATTATCGTCTCTCAGGGCATGATCCTGTACGCGCTGACCAGAAAGGCGGAGGGTGCGAAATGAGCAGGAAAACGAACCTTCCCGCTGGAAAGCGGGCCTTGGAGCTGGCGCAGAACAACGCCGTGCCCATCATGTTTATCATCATCTGCGCCGTATTCATTCCCATGGCGGGCTTCTCCCCCAGCTATCTGCTAAACGAGATCGTCACCCGTATGGGCCGGAACCTGTTTTTGGTGCTGTGCCTGCTGTTCCCCATTATGGCGGGCATGGGACTGAACTTCGCCATGACTCTGGGAGCCATGGGTGCGGAAATTGCCATCATCCTGGTGGCGGACTGGCAAATCTGGGGGATTCCCGGCGTAGTGCTGGCGATGATCCTGTCCATTCCCTTCTCCGCCCTGCTGGGCTTCATCTGCGGTACGCTGCAAAACATGGCCAAGGGCCGGGAGATGATCACCAGCTATATCATCAACTTCTTTATCAACGGCTGGTATCAGCTCATCGTGCTGTATATCATGGGAGCCATTGTCCCCATCGCGCATGCCAGCATCATGCTGCCCCGGGGCTACGGCATCCGAAATACCGTGAGCCTGCTGAATATGCGCCAATGCCTGGACGACCTGCTGGCAATCCGGGTCGCGGGCGTGAAGATTCCTGTGTTTACCTTCCTTTTGGTGGCGTTGCTGTGCCTGTTCATTGTCTGGTTCCGCCGCACAAAGCTGGGGCAGGACATGCGGGCCGTGGGCCAGGATTTGGAGGTGGCCAAGGCCGCGGGCATCAACGTGGACCGGACCCGCATCATCTCCGTGGTGATGTCCACCGTCTGCGCCGGCTTTGGCATGGTGATCTATCTCCAGAATATCGGCAACCTGCCCACTTACACCGGACACGCTCAGATCGGTATGTTCTGCATCGCGGCGCTGCTGGTGGGCGGCGCGTCGGTGGAAAAGGCTGGTATCGGCAACGCCTTCCTGGGCGTGATTCTCTTCCACCTGATGTTCATTGTGGCCCCCGGCGCGGGCGCGTTCATCACCGGCGATTCCATGGTGGGTGAGTATTTCCGCGTGTTCCTGTCCTATGGTGTCATCACCCTGGCCTTGATTATGTATGAGGCCAAGAAACGCATGGTGCGGAGCAAGGCGGGCCAGGAACTGGCCGAGGCCCAGACGAAGAAGGAGGATGCGTGATGAAAGCGAAAAGAAGAATCCTCTTTTCTCTCCTGCTGGTGCTGCTGCTGGTGGGCGTCGCCGCGGCTATGATGGTTATCGGCCGGGGACACACGGTCTATTTCGACAACAAGACTCTGGAGGACTATCAGGGCCAGACCTATAAGGCTTTTGAGAAGGTTGTGGTCACGGTCAAGGGCGAGGAAGTCGCCAAGCTTTCCAAGCGGGACCGGGGCATGTCCATTTGGATCGGCCAGAATTTCAAGATGATTCTGGAGGTCACCCGGGAGAAAGGCGGCGAGTCTGAAATTCACGAGATTGACTTGAAGCTGCCCTACAGCGTGGACGGCATCGTGGTAAACCTGCCCGCCCTGCTGGCGGGACTGCCGGAGGAGGCCTGGTACTCCGAATTTGTTCCCGCCGTGACGGAAGAACCCGTCGACGAAGGGGTTCCCGGCGAGGGCGACGAGTTCGGCCTTGGCGGCGATATGGGCCTAGAGGGTGAACTGGGCCTGGAGGACGGCCTGGGCGACGTCTGACTTCCGCGGTATTTGGAAACAATAGGACCGCCCCGCCAAAGGCGGGGCGGTCTTTCATTTGAGAAAATAGAAGGAGGAACTTTCGATGGCAGTATTATCCGGTCTGGAGCCCAAGGCGGTATTCGAATACTTTGAAAAACTTTGCGCCGTGCCCCATGGCAGCGGCAATACCAAGCAAATCAGCGACCTTTGCGTGGGCTTTGCCAAGGAGCTGGGTCTGCGGTGGCGGCAGGACGAGGCAAACAATGTGGTGATTTGGAAGGATGCCAGTCCCGGTTGCGAGGATGTCCCCGCTGTCATTCTCCAGGGCCACATCGACATGGTATGCGTCAAAACAGAAGACTGCGCCAAAGACATGGCAAAGGAGGGCCTGGACCTCCGCACGGACGGGGAGTGGGTATGGGCGGACCGGACCTCCTTGGGCGGGGACAACGGCATTGCGGTGGCTATGATTTTGGCGATTCTGGCGGATGACAGTTTGGCGCATCCCCCCTTGGAGGCGGTGTTCACCGTGGACGAGGAGGTGGGCCTGGAGGGAGCCTTCGCCCTGGACTGCTCCGATTTGAAGGGGCGGAAGCTGGTGAACCTGGACTCGGAAGAGGAAGGGGTTTTCACCGTCTCCTGCGCCGGAGGCGTGCGGGTGGACTGCTTCCTGCCAGGCGTGAAAGCGCCGCTGAATGGGGAGGCGGGCTATGAAATTTCCCTGGAGGGCCTTCTGGGAGGACACTCCGGCGCGGAGATTCACAAGGGCAGGGCCTCCGCCAACCAGGTTATGGGCCGGGTGCTGTACAGCGCCATGGAGCGTATTCCCGGCCTGCGGCTTGCGGACCTGCGGGGCGGAAGGTTCGACAACGTGATCTGCTCCCGGAACCATGCCAAGGTCGCCGTCCCGGCAGACCGGGCAGAGGAGTTCGCGACGTTTATCCAAGCGTTCGACGGGGCGCTGAAAAACGAGTGCGCAGGCTGTGACGACGGCATTACGCTGACCTGCGAAAAAACCGCCCTGGACGGCGCGCTGGCCCCGGAGGCGACGGCGAACGTCCTTCGCGCCCTGCTGGCGGTGCCCCAGGGGGTTCAGGCCATGAATGTGGATTTCCCCGGCCTGGTGCAGACCTCCCTGAATATGGGTGTGATGGAAATGAAGGAGGACGGGCTCTATTTCGGCATCTCCGTCCGCTCCTGCGTCGCCACCCAAAAGGATATGCTGGTCCAGCGGCTGAAAGCCATCCTGGAGCTGGGCGGGGGCTCCTTCACGCTCCGGGGCAACTATCCCGGCTGGCAGTATGACCGGAGTTCCGCTCTGCGGGAGGAGGTTTTGGCGGCCTATGAGGCCGTGTGCGGCAAGCAGGGAACCATCGAGGCCACCCACGGCGGTTTGGAGTGCGGGCTGTTCATCGAGAAGCTGCCGGGGCTGGACGCGGTGTCCTTTGGTCCGGAGCTCCACGATGTCCATTCCGTCAAGGAGCGGCTGAACGTGCCCTCTACCCAGCGGGTATACGAGGTGACCCGAGAGCTCTTGAAACGGGAGAGCGGCTTCCGGGGATAAGAGGCGCTTTGAGGGAGACAGGCTTGAAAGGACAGGACAACGCGATCAAGTACGATTAGCGCGTTGTTCTGCGCAGGCGCGTACTCAAGCGGCTCAACACCTCATTTGTAATCGTTTCGCCTGCTTCCGACCAATCATAGGCGCTGATTTCCCTTTGCCCAGACACGCCGATGACAACCGCGCTATCTCCGCTTTTCACATCCGGAGCGTCTGTCACATCCACCAACGTCTGGTCCATGCAGACACGGCCGATAACAGGGGCCTCCACGCCGTTGATCAAAACCTTTCCCCTTCCGCGGGACATGGCGCGTGGAAAGCCGTCCGCGTATCCGATGGACAAAAGGGCAATCCGCTTGTCGCATTCCGCCGTATACCCAAGGCCATAGCCTGCGTGCTCTCCCTTGCGGAGATTTTTTACCAACGCAACCCGGACCTTCAAGGACAGGACCGGCCGCAGGGCGAGAGGGCAGCGTTCCAGACCTTCGCGGCTGCTCAGCACACCGTAGAGGGCGATTCCCACTCTGGCATAAGCGCCTCCAAGCTCCGGGTAGTTCAGAAGCCCATAGCTGGACAGCAGATGGGCTTTGCCGTAGGGAAGGCCCTGCTTCTCCAAGTCACTGAGGACCTCGTAAAAAGCCGCCGCTTGGAGCAGGGTATATGCCTCGTCCTCTCCGCCTCTTCTTTCATCGGCGCACAGGTGTGTAAAGATCCCCTCGATCTGTAGGTTCTTCAATTGAAATATACGGGCAATTTCCGCCGTTTGCGCCGCGGGGATGCCCAGCCTGCGCATCCCTGTGTCGATTTTCAAATGGACCCCCAGCCTTTTTCCAGAAGCGTTAAGCAGCCGGGCGTGATTCGTATCAACCACTGTTTGCGTCAGGCGGTATCTCCGCAGGAGAGGAAATTGCCCTGGGTGGGTGTACCCTAAGACCAGGATATCGCCCCGGATACCGTGCCGCCGGAGTTCCACGCCCTCTTCCGCTGTGGCAACGCAAAAGGCCCGAATACCCAAGCGGCCCAATTCCCTTGCAATCAGCACCGCTCCATGACCATAGGCGTTGGCCTTGACTGCGGGCATCAGGGCGCAGCCCTCCGGCAGCAGGGACCGCAGCTGCTCCACGTTCTGCCGCAGCGCGGCCCGGTCCAGCTCGATCCAGGCCCGGGCCTTTGGATATGGCCGGGGCGGCGGGGCCAGCAGAAGCAAATGGGACAGGAAAAGACTAAGGGCCAGCACCGCCAGGAAATGGACAAAGGTGTTTTCCACCAGAAGCCCTGTCAGCTCCACAGCCTCCGCGCCTTGCCGCGCCAGCACAATGCACCAGGGGTGGAGCAAGTACACCAGCGTTGTCAGCCGCCGGAGTTCCCGCCGCTCTCCCCGGTTGAAATGCAGCAGCAGAGAGAACAGAAACACCATCAGAAAGGGGAAGCAGAGATACATGCTGTCAAACCGCTGGACGCCTGCCCCGTGAAGAAGCAGAGCCTCGGAAACCAGCATGGACAGGGAAAGGAGGAAGCCCGCCAAGGACAGCCGACGCCCCAACGTGAACCCTGCCGCTCCCAGCAGCAGGAAGAGCGGGACATAGAAAAGGCCGTTTCGGGTGCGGGTGAATACCCGAAAGACCGTGCCGTAAAAGCCGGTCGCGCTCTCCGGCAGGAAGCCGTAATAGCTGTCACCCCCCAACCCGATCAGGTACAGCCCTCCCGCAAGCAGGAGGGCCTTTCTCTGCCCCAGGCGGCTGAGAAGATAGGCGACAGGCGCGCCCAGCAGCAGGGCCGGGAGATACCAGAGGTGATAGAAGCTGCCGTCAAACAGGGCCTGCCGGATGAAATCCGGGGACAACTGCCCCGCGTACCAATTGAGGGGTAAATACAGCAACACAGCGATCCCATACAAAAGCGCGGTCTTTTTTAGAAAGCGCCCTGTGGAGCGCCAGCCGTCCCGGCCCAGGAAATACCCGCTGACCATGAGGAAATAGGGCACCGCCACCCGGCGGAGCACCGTCAGGAGCCACAAGAACGATCCCTCAGCGGAACGGGTGTGATTTGCCACCACAAGGATGACCGCAATCAGGCGAAAATCGTCCAGGGCGGGGAATTTCCTGGATGAGGCGTCCCCCGCCCTCACGGCTTCACCGCCAGTTCCATCAGGGTGGAGATCACCCGCTCAAAGGACAGCCCCGCTGCCTTCATCATATTGGGATAGCGGCTGTGGGCGGTGAAGCCGGGGATGGTGTTGACCTCGTTGAACACCAGACGGCCCTCGGGCGTCAGGAATTGATCCACCCGGGCAAAGCCCCGGCAGTCCAGCGCCCGGTAAATGATCTTCGCATTTTCCTGAATCCGACGCCGCTGCTCCGGCGTGACCCGGGCAGGCACATGGATGGCGGAGGTTTTCAAGGTGTACTTCTCCGTGTAGTTGAAGAAGTCCCCATGGAGCTCGATTTCGTCCGGTTCCCCCACCGTCAACGTATCATGGCCCAAGACTGCGCAGCCCACCTCAAAACCGGGAACACACGCCTCTACAATGACCTGCTCGCCGTAGGCAAAGGCGGTCTCCAGGGCGGCGGGGAGGGCGCGTTCCTCCGTGACCCTTGTGATTCCGAAGGAGGACCCGGCCCGAAGAGGCTTGACAAACAGGGGATAGCCGATGCTTTCCGCCCGCTCCAGGACGCCGCCCTCCGCCCGCCTCGCCACAAAGGACTTCGGCACGTCGATTCCGGCAGTCTGGACCAGCTTATGAGCCCGGTCCTTGTCCATGCACAGCGCCGAGGACAGCACGCCGCAGCCCACCAGTGGGACGCCCGCCAGCTCGATTAGGCCCTGAACTGTGCCGTCCTCCCCGTTCTGCCCGTGGAGGATGGGAAAGGCGGCGTCCAATGAAATCCGCCGGATGGTCTGCCCCTCCAATACCAGCAGAGCAGGATGGCTCCGGCTGGGGGACAGCACCGCCCGGACGCGGGCTTCCTCGCTGGTCCAGCCGCCGTCCTCGATGCGGCTCACCGGCCCGGTGTAGTGGAACCAGTCTCCGCTCTGGGAGATGCCCACCATCACCGGCTCGTACCGCTCCCGGTCCATATGGCGCAAGACGGCAGCAGCAGACTGGAGGGACACCCCGTATTCCGGGGAGCAGCCGCCAAACAGGACGGCGATCTTGAATTTCCGCTTCATCCTTTCTCCCCCTTTACACCGCGCGGAAGGCCCACAAATTGCTGATCTGGGGCTCCAGGGTTTCATAATCCCAAAGCATGCCGCTCCGCTGGGTGCTGTTGGGGTCGTTGACGGTAAACTGCCCATCTTGCATCCCAGTGATGACGATGAAGTGCCCGCTGGTGGTAAAATCCCCGGGGCCCACCACACAGATGATGGGACGGCCGTCCCGCAGGGCGCTTTCCATTTTTGACTTCATCAGGGGCAGCTCTTCCCCCACCACACCGAAGTGGGAGGCGCCCCGGCTCATAAGGCTCCAGGCCGTCCCGGCGCCAAAGACATAATAGCCCTCCTGGTCGGCATACTGGGCCACGGCGTAGGGCGTAATGGTGTCGTCCCCTGTCAGCCCGGCTGCCACCATGGAAAGGCACGCCGGTCCGCAGCCGCTGACCACCACGGAGCTGGCCCCGTAAGCCCCATAGCCCCAGCGCTGGTCGTATTGGAGCAGGAGCGGAATCTCCCCGGTCTCCACGTCGCCGATGGTGTCGGCAAACACCTGCCCCTGTTTCTCCGGGTATTCCAGCACGAAGTCCAGCATATCCAGATTCCGGGACAGCATTTTTAAAAGGTCCTCCGGGTAATCCTGACTATGGTCGATTATCTCTTGAACCCGCTGATCCTGTGTCGTCAGCTCTTGCAGGGCCTGTAAGGTCTCACTGTCCAGCGGAGTTTGGATATCCGACGCCTGTCCGCCTCCCGCCGGTTCTGCGGCTTCATACGGCGGCTTACTGGGTAGGGGCGTAATCTGATGGAACAGGGAAACCACCTCCCGCCCAAGGGCAAGCATTCCGGCGAGGGCCAGCACCAAGACAGCGGCGTAGAGAAAACGCGCCCTCCGAAGCTCTCTGCGCCGCCGCTCCCGGCGGAGGGCTTTCCGGTTTTGAAGGCATATCATTCGTGCTTCCATCGTAAGATTCCTTTCTGATTCTTTGGTAAATGGAAAAGCGCTTCTGTTGGGTTTGATTCTACCAAACAGAAGCGCCGGATGCTTTAAGAGAAAGGTGCCGAATGATTAAGATTTTCCTAAGAAACAGCAGAGATTTTATGATTCCATTCCGGGTAGCCGGACCATAAAGGTAACCGTGTGGTCCCCGCTGAAGGCGCGGATGATTCCGCCGTGGAGGCTGACGATCTCCTTCGCGATGGCCAGCCCCAGGCCGGTGCCGCCTGTGCCGGTGGAGCGGGCCTGGTCCAGGCGGCAGAATTTGTCGAACACCGCCTCCAGCTTCTCCGGCGGAATGTCCTCCCCGCAGTTTCGGAAACGGATTACCACGTCCCCCTCCACATTCCCGGCGGAAACCGTGATTTCCGTATGGGGGTCGCTGTAGGCCGCCGCGTTTTTCAGGATGTTGCCGAACACCCGGGCCAGCTTCTCGGCGTCACCCCGGACCGTCAGGTCCTCGTCCATTTGCAAAACCACCCAGTTGCCCCGTTCCGCCAGCAGCGGCGTCAGCTCGTCCGCCAGCTGCACCAGCAGGTAATAGAGGTCCACAGGCTCCTTGGACAAGGCGATCTGCTGGGAGTTATACCGAGTGATTTCGAAAAATTCATTCATCATTGTTTCCAATCGGTAAGCCTTGTCCAGGGCGATGCGCACCCGCTTGGCCCGCTGCTCCGGCGGGCTGTTTGGTTCCTCCTCCAGAAGGCTCAGATAGCCGATGACCGAGGTCAGCGGCGTGCGGATGTCATGGGCCAGATACATGACCAGCTCGTCCTTCCGCCGCTCCGCCTGAGCGGTTTCCTCCTTTTGCTCCGCCAGCGTCCGCTTCACGGCGTTCAACTTCCGCTCAAAGGGCAGCATCTCCTTTGAGAGGCGGATTTGGATCCCATCGTCCGCCAGCAGGGATTCAATCCCCTGGTTAATCTCGCTGAAATAGCGGGTCATCCAGTGGAAAATCTGCCACAGCAGCAGGGCAAATACCAGCAGGATGGCCGCGATGAAAAAGCGGTCCTTGTTGCCCCGGAAGTGATCGCTGTAAAAGTAATAGGCGGCTTGATGGTCCATGCTCATGACGTTTCGCAAAAACCAGACAATCCAATTCCCCATGCGCCTCTTCCAGAACAGCAGGTACAGCCCCATGACGATCAGGACGGAGAGGGCGGCGCCGCCGCAGACCCGCCGCATGAGCTTCAATTGGAAGGCCCAATACTCGTCCTTACGGTTGGTTTTCAATTTTATACCCCACTCCCCATACCGTTTTGATGTATTTTGGCTTGTCCGTACGGTCTCCCAGCTTCTCCCGCAGATGCCGAATGTGAACCGTAATGGTGTTGTTGGATTTGCTGTAATACTCGTCCCGCCAGATTTGATGGAACAGCTCCTCGGCGCTGACGGCAGTTCCACGGTTTTCCAAAAGGATGCGGAGGATGGAAAACTCCGTGGGAGTCAGCTCGATCGGTTCGCCGTTCAGGGAACAGGCGTGGGCTTTCTTGTCCATCACCAGATCACCGTGAGTCAGCGTATCCGCCGGGGGGACCGGCCTGGCGCTCCCGGCGTGGGCGGGGTTGTACTTTTTATAGCGGCGCAGCTGGGATTTTACTCGAGCCGCCAGCTCCAGGGGGCGGAAGGGCTTGGTCACATAGTCGTCGGCCCCCAGGGTCAAGCCGGTGATTTTATCGGTTTCGGCGTCCTTGGCCGTCAGCATGATGATGGGCCAGGTGTGCTTTTCCCGGATTTTTTTGCACAGGGCGAAGCCGTCGATATCCGGCAGCATCACGTCCAGGATGGCCAGGTCCAGGTCCGTGGTTTCGATACACGCCAGGGCATCCTTCGCTGCGTAGAACTTAAAAATGGTGTAGTTTTCATCTGCCAGATAGGTCTCGATCAGGTCCGCAATCTCGGCTTCGTCGTCGACGACCAAAATCTTGTGGGACATAGGCATCCTCCTTTTCGGCTCCATTCTATTTCATTGTAGCAAAAAGTCGTTCCCAGTTTGTTGTTCTTTCCTTAAGAAACGATGAAGGCTTTCCTAAGCCGCTGTTTGCCGGGGCAGATGATGTGTTTTTAATGGCTCGGAGATACCAAGGTGCCGGGGAGCGGAAATCTGCTCCCCGGCATCCTTTTCTGCGTGGCTTTTTATTGAGAGAATGAGTCTTGATAATATTTGAAGAACAGGGCGACTTCGTGTTTTTCTCTATTCAATTCCGCTTAACTCCCGATAGAGGGTCCGGGCGAAGGAGTCCGTCATGCCGCTGATATAGTCCGTTACCATTAGCAGCCGCATGTACAGACAATAGGCCTCGTCGTCCTCATGGCCTTTTATTTCTTTCTGGTAATCCTCCTTGTAATTGTTGGAAATCAAGTGCAGACATTTCTTGTCGGCCTGCGTCAATTGATAGGTATCATCCTCGCAGCCAAAGTATAAGACGGCATGTACAAATTTATCCAGAAGAAACGAGAGAATGGTCTGCGCGGAGAGCTCCAGCCGCAGGATTCCGGGAGAATTATAAACGAACTCCCCCATGGCCTTCTTCAATATTTTCATGGTAATCGTGTGGTTTACGTTGCTGAAAAGCTCCTCTTGGAATTGGCCGCTCATAATGCGCTTGTACTCCTTGGAAAAGCGGTATGTGGCGTTGTGCATGAGCCACCGCCTGGTATAGTGAATCCACTGGTGGAATTTTTCATCCTCTGAAATACCCTCATACTCTTTAAACTGTTCAATCAGCTTGTTGGAATAGTATTCCTTTGAGTGGTATTTTTGGCCTATGAGGGGGTCTATCCGCGCATGATCGTATTGGCTTTCAAAATACTCAATAAATTCCTGGAGGCTGAAGAGCCTCTTTTTAAAGGCGTCCTCCAAATCCGCTGTGGCATAGGCGATGTCATCCGCCGCCTCCAGGAAGAACGCCAGCGGATGACGGCAGATATGCCCGTCCGGCCGCTTCGTTCCCAGCGTATCGGCAATTTGCTGATAGCTTTCCTGCTCCGAGAAATAGTATCCCATTTTGTGCGCGGCTACATCGGGGGCAGTCTGGCAGAAGGAAAGGGAGTTTGTTGGATATTTCATCAGCGTGCTGATCACTGAAATGGAAACATTGATATTGGAGCCGTGACGGGCTTTGGAAAGTAAGCGCAAGGCCTGGGCGTTGCCTTAAAAGTTCTCCAGGTCAGCGGCCATTTGCGCGGACAGTATCCCGCGGAGTGTGCGAAGCTGGTCAGGACGCGTATCCTGATTTGAGCGATACAGAATTTTACCAAGATTGTTTTGAAACCACTCGCCAATCACAGTTTCCCCAAAATGTCCGAAAGGGGGATTGCCCAAATCGTGTAAAAGCCCCGCGCATAATAAGACGGAAGAAATATCCTCCGCGGAGTTCGATACTTCTCTTTTTATATAATTGGTTTCGTTTTTTGATATCATGATGCCCAATTGCCGTGCGATTGTGGACACCTCAATGGAATGGGTAAGCCGCGTGCGAATAAAATCACTTTTATCCAAGGGAAATACCTGGGTTTTATCCTGGATTCTACGGAAAGCGGCGCTGGAAACAATTTTGTTATAGTCTTTTTCAAACGCATTGATGGGATAGCTTGCCCAGGCATCCGGTTCTTTGGCTTCCGGGCCCAGCTTATTGGTTGCTAACAGGGATTCCCACTCCATGAAAACTTCACTCCTTTTTATAATCAGCGCTGATCGGATGAGTTTAAATTGATAAACGTATGATACCATGAATTTTTCTGTGCCGCAAGCTTAGGCGGCGGCCAAATGTCAAAGCTTTCAACCCGCTGGAATCGGCCGCCCCCCCTTCCCTGCTTCTGGGGCCGCGGGGAGTTCCCCGTAGAAAAAAGCATCCACCCCGCTTCGCACAGGATGGATGCTTTTTCAGACACAATTAAAATGTGGTTTAAGCGGTATCAGCCCTCTGGGGGGCTTCCCGCTACACCGTGGTTACTTCTTGCTCTTTCCCAAGAAGCGCAGGAGATACAAGAACAGGTTGATGAAGTCCAGATACAGCTCCAGGGCGGAATAGATGGACGCCCGCTCCAGCATGGCCTGGTCACCCTGATAGGCGGTGTAGAAGGCCTTGATTTTCTGGGTATCGTAAGCGGTAAAGCCTAGGAATATAGCCACGCCGACAAGGCAAATCACCCGGTCCGCCATCCCCAGGGGGAGGAACATGGACAGCAGGCCGCAGACAATCAGGAAAATCAGCCCGCCCACCAGAATGGGCCGCAGACGGGTGAGGTCCGTCTGGGTGCGGTAACCATACAGGGCCATAACGCCGAAGTAGACCGCCGTCATAGCAAAGACCAGGATCAGGCTCAGCATGCTGAAAATTAGAAAGTAGGCGGAAAAGACCACGCCGGTTACCGCCGCGTAGACGAAAAACAGCGCCCTAGCGGTTCCAACCCGAAGCTTGTGGAGCCGGGCGGAGAGGAAGAACACCACGCCCAGCTGTATCACCAGCAGGACAATGTGGAAATAGGGGATGGCGAATACGTAAAGGATGCTTCCGGTGGCGTAACCAAAGAAGGCCACGCCGAAGGTAGTCAGCAGCCCCAGAAACATCCAGAAGAAAGCCTTGGCGGTGTAAAGGCCGATGGATTCTCCGGTATAGGTTCCAAGACTTTGGCCGTTATAATCGTTGTATTCCATTCCGTTTAACTGCATAAAGGGTTCCTCCTTTTTGGTTTCCTACATCATAGCACAGCGCTTCGTGAATGTCCAGAGGGGAAGGAAGCGGTTTCCCGGTTCCTTCCAGTTGCGCTCCCTGGCAAACAGTTGGGGAAATATGCCGAATGGTTTGCAAAACGTCTTGCGTTTACACCAAATCGGGCCTCACGCTTCCGCTAGAATAAAGGCTGGCCCGAAAGAAGTCTCCGCCATTACACCGGCCTGCTCACCACGCTGGCGAAACTGAACCAGCCCCTTGGGTCCCGGAAGGCTCCGGTGAAGGTTTCCCGCAGTTCCCAATCGGTGCCCTTGGTGTAGAGGGGAGCCAACGCGTGATTCATCAGCAGCAACGCCTCGGAGTCGTGAAGGCAGCCCATCCGGGCGGTGCCGTCAGCGGCTCCGGCGACAATTTTCATCAGCGTATCATAGGCGGTGCTCTCGTAGCGGACCAGGTTTTCCCGGCTCTCGGAGGTCCAGGACATCAAAAAGCACTCCGCGTCGTTGGCGGAAGCGGTGAGGGTCCGGCCCGCCAGGGTGTACTCTCCGCCGCGCAGGGCAGACATCAAATTTCGCTCTGTCAGCCCCATGGGCGTTGCCTGAACCCCTAAAACCTCCTGCCATTGCTGGCAGAGAAGCTGGGCCACGGCGTCGTTTACATCGTTTTTCAGGTATAAGAACTCCAGCTCTCCCAGGTCCGCGCCGCTGTTGTACCCGGCCTCGTCCAGCAGAGTTCGGGCCTGTTGGCAGCGCTCCTCATAGCTCTCCGGCGCGTTGTCCAGCAGGGGAGTGCTGAGAGACCGGAAATCTCCCTCCTCATTCTCCGGCACGCCGGGGGGGACCACGCCCTCCGCCGGCAGGGCCGCCGCCCCCGCCGCCTGGGCCAGGGCGTTTCGGTCGATGGCCAGGCTCATGGCCTTCCGGAGGGTGGGATCACTGAAGGGTTCCGCGGCGCAGTTGAACAGGGCGGTATAGGTGGCGAGCTCCGGCAGGGGGGTCCACTCCGGGTCCGCCGCCAGCTCCGTCAGCCGTACGTCTGGCAGGGGCCACACGGCGTCCACGGTTTTGCTCTCATAGAGGGACCAGGCCTCCTCCGGCGAACCGGCAAAGTGGAAGGTGACGCTCTGGGGCCCCGGTTGAGCGGCGTAGTAGCGGTCATTAACGGCCAATTGGAGGAGGCGGCCCTCCTCTAAAGAGGCGACGGTATAGGGACCGTTGGTCACTAGTTGGGTGGGATCGCCTTCCCACCAGGATTTGTCGCCGGAGGCGGCCTTCAGCTTCTGCACCACGTCCTGACGCAGGGGCATGGCGGCGGGGGAGGTGCAGACCTCCTTTAAAAACCAGTCGTAGCGCCCGTTCAGCACCACCACCAGGGTATTGTCATTTTTGGCCGTTACTTCGAGCAGGCTCATGTCCTTGGTGGCCCGGGCCTCCTGATAGCCCTTGACCACGGACAGCAGGTCCGCGTACCGGGAGCCGGTGGCGGGGTTCGCCAGGCGCTGCCAGGCGTAGACGAAATCCCCGGCGGTGACGGGCTGCCCGTCGGACCAGCGGGCGCTGCGGAGGCGGAAGGTATAGGTGACGGTGATGGCGCCCTCCTTGGTCTCCTCCTCCTGGTCCACGCTTTTGGCCATGCCGGGGAGGACGCTGGTTTTTCCCGTGCTGTCCGCCGTCACCCGCATAAGATTTTCATAGAGATGGGCCAGGATGGTCTGCCCGCCCACGTCCTCGGCGTAGATGGGGTCCAGGGATTCCGGGGCGGCCCCGGTACAGACGGACAGGGCCAGACCTTCGCCGTCCTTGGCGCAGCCAGACAGCAGGGACAGGCAAAGCGCTCCCGGCAGCAGCAGAGCCGCCAGGCGCTTGATGAGCTGTTTCATAAAACCTCCAAAGGCGATCTGGGATCGCCTTCCGTATGTGATGTGCGCCGCCGCTGGGCGGATTTGGCAGACATTTATTATAAAGAATTTCGCCCGCCTTGTAAAGGCGGACGAGGCAAAAAAGTAACAAAAATGACAAAAATTAAGGAACCGTTCAAATTTTGGAGGAACGCTGTCCGTGTCACAGGGTCTCCAGCACCTCCGCTACAGCGCGGCAGCGGGTGGAGAAGCGGGCCCGGAGCTCCGGCGCGGCGCCCTCCATCAGGTAAGGGCGGCCCGCCCGCTCCAGCATGGAAACGTCGTTGTAGTTGTCCCCGAAGGCCATGACCTCCTCCAGCCGCAGGCCCAGGGCCTCGCAGAGCCGGGAAACGCCCAGGCCCTTGTCCGCCAGGGTGAAGTCCACCCAGACCTCTCCGGCCACGGCGCAGCGGAAGTGCCCCTCCCATTTGGGGAACAGGGCGGCCTTGGCGGCTTCAACGCCCTTGGGGCAGTAGGCGGAGACCTTGATGATGTCCTCCGGCACGTCCGCCGGGGCGGGGAGGACGGCGGTGCGGTTGCCCAGGAACCAGCGGATCTGGTCCTCCAGGTCCGGGGTCTTGGGGCAGAGGTAGCTGACGTCGGCGCCGGAGATCAGCACCTCCGTCTCCGGCAGGGCCAGAATCTCCCCGCACAGCTCCTCGGCGAGGCGGCGGTCCATGACGGTCTTGCTTAAAATGGGTCCAGGGCTTCCGGGGCCGTAGACCACCGCGCCGTTCTCGCAGAGGAAGGGCACTTGGTCCGCCACCGGGGCGAAGAGCCGCCGGAGGCTGGTGTACTGCCGTCCGCTGGCGGGGCAGAAGAGGATGCCCTTTTTCTCCAGGCGGTGGATGTGGTCAAAGATCTCCGGGGGAATCTCCGTGGCTCCGTTTTGGAGCAGGGTCCCGTCAATGTCACTGGCGATGAGGCGGATCATGGGTGGAGTTCCTTCTTTCTATATCAGGCAACATTCAAGAAACGCGGGCGGTGGAGCTGTAGCAAGGAGCGCCGCCGGGAATACTTCGTTTTCATGCTCCTGTTTCTGCGCTGTGGCGCTTTACCGTCCAAGTGTACCCCATCCCCAGGCGACGGTCAAGCCCCAATTTTACCGTCCCCCCGTCAAGAATCCGTGCGGAAGCGCAAGGAAACGCCGCTGGCGTTCTCCGGGAAAACCCTCTATAATAGAGTCAAATCCAATACAGGAGGTCACAGAATGAGTTTGGGAAGCAATCTGTCCGACGCCCGGAAGAAGAAGGGCCTGTCCCAGGAGGCCGTGGCGGAAAAGCTGGGGGTGAGCCGCCAGACCATCTCCAAATGGGAGACGGATGAAACCCTGCCGGACATCCGCCAGTCCAAGCACCTGGCGATGCTTTACGGCCTGACCCTGGATGAGCTGATCGCCTTCGACCTGGAGGTCCAGGAGATTCAGGAGGTCATCGACCGCACCCGGGAGGAGGTCTCGGACAAAATCGACTGGACCAAGGCGTGGAGCAAAAAGTACCCTGTTCTGGCCCAATACCAGTCCCAGGTGGACGCCGCCCCTTACGCGGCGGAGCTGGAGCGGCTGCTGGAGGAGCTGAAAAGGACCCGCGGCTACAATGAGCTGGATGCGTTTTTGGTGCTGAAAGACATTCTGGCACAGGTTTGGAGGGCCCGGAAGCGCGCCTGAGACGCCATGAAAAAGGGCGGCTGTCCCGGGACGGCCGTCTTTTTTTGCCTTCCCAGTAAAAGACCCTTTGGCATTTTTGAGAAATATTTCACAATAAAAAGAAGCCTAAATAAAAAAAGATTGTCTATTTTATAACTTTTCTTGACTTTTCCAGTTCTTTCCCGCATAATAATATTTAGGAAACCAAAAAAACTTTTAGGAGAGAAGTGAAGTCATGAGCAGACTGGAAGTGAAGACCCCCGGCCAGGCCCAGGCGGTGGTGGAGCAGCTCTACCGGAACATGGAGCGGCGCATCGCGGCCAGCCCGCCGGGCCTCTGCCCCGTGGACATGGCCCTGAATTTCCTGGACCTCTGCCGGGCCCAGACCTGCGGCAAGTGCGTGCCCTGCCGCGTCGGATTGACCCAACTTTCCAACATGATCCGGGAAGTGCTGGACGGGGAGCCGGATCTGGGCATCCTCCGGCGGATTGAGAAAACCGCCCAGGTCATTGTGGACACGGCGGACTGCGCCATCGGCACCGACGCCGCCAGCCTGGTCCTCATGGGCCTCAAGGGCTTCCGGGACGATTACGAGGAGCATATCCTCCACCACCGCTGCCTGGGGAGCCTGAAAAACCCCGTGCCCTGCGTGGCGCTGTGCCCCGCAGGGGTGGATATCCCGGGCTACATCGCCCTCATCGGCGAGGGTCGCTGTGAGGACGCGGTGCGCCTCATCCGCAAGGACAATCCTTTCCCCACGGCCTGCGCCTATATCTGCGAGCACCCCTGCGAGGCCCGCTGCCGGAGGAACATGGTGGACGACGCGCTGAACATCCGGGGGCTGAAGCGCTACGCCGTGGATCAGGCCGGGGACGTGCCCCAGCCCAAGCCCGCCAAGGCCACCGGGAAATCCGTGGCGATTATCGGCGGCGGCCCCGGCGGATTGTCGGCGGCCTACTATCTGGCCCTTATGGGCCACAAGGTCACGGTCTATGAGAAGCAGAAGGCCCTGGGCGGCATGATGCGCTACGGCATCCCCAGCTACCGCTTCCCCCGGGAGAAGCTGGACGGGGAGATCGCCTCCATCCTGTCCCTGGGCATTGAGGTACATACCGGGGTGGACGTGGGCACCGATGTTTCCTTCGACGAATTGAAGCAGGAGTACGACTGCCTCTATCTCTCCATCGGGGCCCATACCGACAAAAAGACGGGCATTGAGGGGGAGGACAGCCTGGGCGTGGTCTCCGCCGTGGAGCTGCTGCGCCACATCGGGGACAACGAGATGCCGGACTTCACGGGGCAGAACGTGGTGGTCATCGGCGGCGGAAATGTCGCCATGGACGTGACCCGCTCCGCCATCCGCCTGGGGGCGGAGAAGGTGACCTGCGTCTACCGCCGCCGCCAGGAGGACATGACCGCCCAGGCGGAAGAGGTGGAGGGCGCGATTGCCGAGGGCGCGGAGGTGCTGACTCTCCAGGCGCCCCTGCGCATCGAGGCGGACGAGAACGGCCATGTGTCGGCCCTTTGGACCCAGCCCCAGATCATCGGCGAGATGGACAAGGCGGGCCGGCCCCGGCCGGGCACCGCCGATGTGGAGCCCCTGCGGATTCCGGCGGATACCATCATCGTGGCCATCGGCCAGGGCATCGAGACCCGGGGTCTAGAGCAGACGGGCATCAAGATTCAGCGGGGCGGGGCCCTGCTGGCGGACTCCAGCACCCAGCTTCCCGACATGGTGGGCGTCTTCGCCGGAGGCGACTGCGTGACGGGCCCGGCCACGGTGATCCGGGCCATCGCCGCCGGAAAGGCCGCCGCCGCCAACATCGACGAGTACCTGGGCTTCAACCACGAGATTGAGTCCGAGGTCAAGGTCCCCACCCCCCGGTGTACGGACCTCCGCCCCCGGGGCCGGGTCAACGCCACCGAGCGGGACGCCTGTGAGCGCAAGGGCGACTTCCAGTGCATCGAATGCGGCATGACGGACCAGGAGGCCGGGCAGGAGTCCTCCCGGTGCCTGCGGTGCGACCACTTCGGCTATGGAATCTTCAAGGGAGGACGTGTGGAGAAATGGTAAACTTTACAATCAACGGCCGGGAGCTGTCCGCCCCCAAGGGGACCACCATCCTGAACGCGGCGGAAAAGGCGGGCATCCCCATTCCCCACCTGTGCTATTTGAAGGAGCTGAACGAGATCGCCGCCTGCCGCATGTGCATGGTGGAGGTGGAGGGCACGGAGCGCCTGGTCCCCGCCTGCAACACGGAAATCCTGGAGGGCATGGTGATTTACACCAACTCCCCGCGAGTGCGCGACGCCCGGAAAACGAACCTCCGGCTGATTCTCTCCCAGCACAATTCCAACTGCACCGTTTGTGTGCGGAGCGGCTACTGTGAGCTCCAGAAGCTCTCCCACGACCTGAACATCCACTACCAGCCCTATAAGGTCCAGCCGGAGCGCTCCAATGTGGACCTGAGCGTCCCCATCGTCCGGGAGGCCGGCAAGTGCATCAAGTGCATGCGCTGCGTCCAGGTCTGCGACAAAATCCAGGGCATGAACATTTGGGACGTGGCGGGCACCGGCTCCCGGACCACCGTGGACGTGAGCTATAACCGCTATCTCAAAAACACGGACTGCGTATTCTGCGGACAGTGCGTTACCCACTGTCCCACCGGGGCCTTGACGGTCCGGGACGACACGACGAAGGTCCTCCGGGCCCTGGCGGACCCGGAAATCACCACCATCATCCAGGTGGCCCCGGCGGTGCGGGTGGCCTGGGCGGAGGTCTTTAACCTCCCGTCGAAACAGGCCACCACGGGCCGCATGGTTGCGGCGCTGAAACGCATCGGCTTTGACTATGTGTTTGATACCAACTTCGCCGCCGACCTCACCATCATGGAGGAGGGCAGCGAGTTTATCGACCGCTTCACCCACCGGAGGAAGTACCGCTGGCCCATGTTTACCTCCTGCTGCCCCGGCTGGGTGCGGTTCCTCAAGACCCAGTACCCCAGTTACACGGATCACCTGTCCACGGCCAAATCCCCCCAGCAGATGTTCGGCACGGTGGCAAAGAGCTATTTCGCGGAGAAGATGGGCCTGGACCCGAAGAAGGTCTTTGTGGCCTCCATCATGCCCTGTTCCGCCAAGAAGGCGGAGAGTGAGCTGCCCACCATGAAGGACGCCTGCGGCGACCCGGACGTGGACGTGGTGCTGACCACCCGGGAAATGTGCCGCCTGTTCCGCAGTGACTGCATTGTCCCGGCGGACCTGGAGGAGGCGGAGTTCGACAGCCCCCTGGGTACGGGCACCGGCGCGGCGGTGATTTTCGGAGCCACCGGCGGCGTCATGGACGCGGCCCTGCGGAGCGCCTATTATCTGGCCACCGGGAAGAACCCCGACGCGGACGCCTTCAAGGCCGTCCGGGGGGAAAAGCCCTGGAAGGAAGCAACTTTCAATATTCCCGGCGCGGGGGATATCCGGGTGGCGGTGGTCAGCGGCCTGGGAAATACCCGGAAGCTGATGGAGGCCATCGAGGAGGGAACGGCCGATTACGACTTTGTGGAGGTTATGGCCTGCCCCGGCGGCTGTGCCGGGGGCGGCGGCCAGCCCATCCACGGCGGCGCGGAGTACGCCGGCCAGCGGGGGAGCCAGCTGTGGAAGCTGGATGCGGGCTCGGAGATTCGCTTCTCCCATGAGAATCCGGACGTACAAACCCTCTACCGGACCTACCTCAAAAAGCCCTTGGGAGAGCGGTCCCACCACCTGCTTCACACCGACCACAGCGCCTGGTCCGCCAGGGAGACGGGGGCAAATACTTAGTAAAAGTCAAGGGAGGCCGCCGTAAGACGGCCTCCCGTTTTGTCATAGGAATTTGCGTGGTTGGTTCGATCAGGCGCCGTCTGCTTAGGCGAAGAAAAAGCCGGCGGTCATATCCAGATAGTTCTCACCGCTGTAGGCGGGATATTGCCGCTTGACCTGCGCCTTGAAGGTCTCAGCATCCTGACAGGAGGCGGCAATGGCCTTCAAACGCTTCAGGTAGTCAATTTTCGCCCGGGCATCCTTCAGGTCCTCAGGTGTGTAGTGGGAGGTGAGAATCAGGTTGTAGCCCTTCCGGATATAGTCCTCCAGCTGGGCGATCATGCCCTCCGCGTGGTCCGCACCCGCCACAATGGAGTGGCAGTCATGCCCCAGCATATGGGTGTAGACGGCGTTGATTTCCGGAACCTCCACATCGAAAGCCTCGGCGGTCCGGTGAATGTGGAAGGCAATCCCGCCGATGGTGACGGGACCCTCCTCCAGCACATGGGCGGCGGTATGGACGCCGCTGTCAAACGCGCCGCCAAAAGCGGCGGCAAACTGCCGGATCAGGGCCCTTCCGCCGCCGTTTTCCGCGTAGTCTATGGCGTTGGCGGTGGCGTATTTGGGAACCTCCGGCAGGAAGGAAGCCCCCGCGCCGTGGTAGGCGACCAGCATGCCCGCCACGTTCCGACCCTCCAGGTACGCGCTCAGGGCGGCGATGCTGTTTGAGAAGCAGGGGGACTCCAGGACCACAAACCGGCCCGCCTTCTCCAGCAGGAACACCTCGTCCGCCAGGGGATCGCCGGTCTGGTATGCGTGGAGCTTCACGCCGCCGAAATCGTAGACATGCATCTCGCCCTGGCTCAGACGAATGGTTTTGAAGTTGCGCTTGTTCATAGAAAATACCTCCAGATGATTGGGCGTTTGGGATGGTCTCCCCTTGACGCTTTCATCATAGCAGAGGGTGGACGGCTTGGGAAGTACGCACAATTTTGTGGCATAGGCACCTGAACGTAACCACCTTGACGGCGTGGTCCTGGATGGGGTAAAATTGTTATCGAAACAAATTTTCAGACTGGGGGGAGAGGGGATGACGGAAAAGGCGCTGCCCGCCTGCCCGGTGGAGACAACGCTGACGCTGATCAGCGACAAGTGGAAGGTGCTCATCCTTCGGGACCTGCTGCCGGGGACCCGGCGGTTTGGGGAGCTGAAACGCTCCCTGGGCGGTGTGAGCCAGAAGGTGCTGACCGCCCAGCTCCGGCAGATGGAGGAGAGCGGGCTGCTGACACGGACGGTTTACCCGGAGGTCCCGCCTCGGGTGGAGTATACTCTGACGGAGCTGGGCGCCAGCCTGCGTCCGGTTTTGGAGGCTTTGCGGGACTGGGGCGAGGAGTATCAGGCAAAAAACGGCTGACCCGTTGAAGGGTCAGCCGTAGTATTTATTTGCCGGGAAAGGCAACCTTACCTTAGAGCCTGTTTTAAAACCATCAAAGTAGCCAAACAAGGATACAGCCGAGGCAGACAACCGCGTGGAAATAAAGAGCTTTCTTCTCGTATCTGGTGGCAGAGCGGCGGTTGTTTTTGAGTTTGAGGAATAGATATTCCACCAGATAGCGCTCTTTGTATATGCGCCAGTCCGTGCTTCTGGGATG
>CAQXTN010000012.1:0-52367 GCA_948916585.1 uncultured Oscillibacter sp.
ACGCCGGTCATGTAGAGCAGGCTCTCGGCCAGGGCGGTCTTGCCGCTGCCGCTGTGCCCCAGCAGACAGACGTTGCGGATGTTCTGTACAGAATAGCTCATGATTCGTTCCACTCCTTATCTTTGCTGTCCATGCGGCCGGGGCCGCAAGCGTCCAATATATGAATTATACAACAGCTACCGGCGGATTACAACAGAAATTTTGGGCAAAATCACATTTATGCTTCCCCTCCAAAATGTTGGTTAAAAATTCGTCAATTTACATATGGAAAAAGAAGGAAGGGTCCGGCGGACAGCCGCCGGGCCCTTCCAGATAAACCGCCCAAGGGGACTCATGTCATTCCGCCGGTAAACGTACCGTAGGGGCGGACCTGCGTGTCCGCCCGTTTTCCGCAATCCCGGCACTCCCTGGAGGAGGGCGGACACATAGGTCCGCCCCTACAGGCATCCTCTTATTTTTGCAGGCCCTTCACCCAACCGCCGTATTTATCCACATTGGCCTGGGCGTCCGCCGCGTCCTTGCCCTGGGTGAGGATGTAGACCTTGATCTTGGGCTCCGTGCCGGAGGGCCGGACAATGACGCTGGTGCCGTCCTCCATCTCGAAGCGCAGCACGTTGGACCCGGAGAGCTCCATGGTACTCTTCGCTCCGGTGGCGCGGTCGGTGACGGACCCGTCGGAGTAGTCCTTGAATTGGACCGCCTTCACGCCGGAGATCTCCGCCGGGGGATTCTCCCGGAGGCCCTTCATCAGGTTCGCCATGTCCTTGAGGCCGTCCAGGCCCGGCATGACCAGGTTATAGGTGTGCTCGGCATAGTAGCCGTACTTCTCGTACAGGGCCTCCAGGGCGTCCGCCAGGGTCATGCCCTGGTCCGCGTACCAGGCGGCCATCTCCGTCAGCAGCAGGGCCGCCGTAACGGCGTCCTTGTCCCGGACATAATCCCCCAGCATGTAGCCGTAGCTCTCCTCATAGGAGAAGATCACCTTGCCCTCGCCGCTGTTTTCCAGCTTGTCCTTCTTCTCCGCCAGGAACTTGAAGCCGGTGAAGGTGTCGAAGCACCGGAGGCCGTTGACCTCCGCCACCTTCCGGGCCATCTCCGTGGTGACGATGGTTTTCAGGGCCACCGCCTTTTCCGGCAGGGTGCCCGCCCGCTTCCTCGCGCCGATGAGGTAGTCCAGCAGCAACACGCCGGTCTGGTTGCCGGTGATGACCTTAAACTCGCCGTCCCTGGCGCGGACCATGATGCCCACCCGGTCGGCGTCGGGGTCGGAGCCCAGGATGAAGTCCGCCCCCTCCTTTTTCGCCAAATCCACCGCCAGGTAGAAGCCCTCGGGATTCTCCGGGTTGGGGGAGACCACGGTGGGGAAGTCCCCGTCAATGACCATCTGCTCGGGAACGCAGAGGAGGTGTTTTACCCCCAGGCGGCCCAGGGCCTCGGGAATCAGCTTGTGGCCGGTGCCGTGGAAGGGGGTATAGACCATCTTGAAGCGGTCCGCCACCTTTTCAACCGTGGCCTTGTCGTTGACCTGGGCCATGACGTTGGAGAGGAATTTCTCGTCGGTCTCGGCTCCCAGGACCTCAATCAGCCCGGCCTTGACCGCCTCGTCATAGTCCATGCGCTTGATGTCGTTGAAAATGTCAATCTCGCTCAGGCGTTTCGCGATGGCGTCGGCGTGGTGGGGGGGGAGCTGGGCCCCGTCCTGCCAGTAGACTTTATAGCCGTTGTATTCCTTGGGGTTGTGGCTGGCGGTGACGTTAATGCCCGCCTGGCAGTGATACTCCCGGACGGCGAAGCTCAGCTCCGGGGTGGGGCGGAGGGACTCGAAAATCCGCACATGGATGCCGTTGGCGGCGCAGACCTCGGCGGCGGCCCGGGCGAACTCCAGGGAGTGGTTCCGGCAGTCCATGCAGATGGCCACGCCCCGCTTCTTTCCCTCCTCGCCCTCGGCGCAGATCACGTCGGCGAAGCCCTGGGTGGCCCAGCGGATGACATGGATGTTCATATTGTGGAGCCCTGTGTACATGGTGCCCCGGAGGCCGGCGGTGCCGAATTCCAGGGGTCCGTAGAACCGGGACTCGATCTCCTTGGGGTCGTTTCGGATGGCCTCCAGCTCGGCCCGCTCCGCCTCGCTCAAGGCGGGGCTTCCAAGCCATTTCTCGTATTCCTTCATGAAGTCCATAGCGATGCTCCTCCTTTGATGAACGCTGCCCGGCTTTTGACGAATATGGACAACGTTTGATTCCTTGTGTCCGGCAAAATTATCCATGCCGCACAAAAGCATTATAAGGGCTTCCAGGGGGGATGTCAAGAAAAAGGAAGGGTGGGGGGGAGATTCAGCCATGATGATGGCTGGTTGCCATTCTCCCCCGCCCGAAGGGCGAGCAAACTCCCCCCCTCCTGGCAGGGAGATTGTCCAAAACCATCCCCTTATTATTAGAATAGGTATTGCTATCCGCTCCCTTTTCTGCTATAATAAAGAAATGTTTTCATCCCCTCAACAACAAGACAGAAAAGAGAGGTGTTTCCTTTTTGAATTCCGTCACCGACATTTGGGAGAATGTCCTGCGCCAGCTCCGGGGGACGCTCTCCGAGACCACCATTTCCACCTGGTTTGACGAACTTCGCATCGTGGACATCAAGGGCAATACCTGTTACCTCCACTGCGCCAGCGACTTCAAAAGGGGATACCTGGAGTCCCTGTTTCTCAACAACATCAAGGCCGCCCTCCACGACATTTTCTCCACGGATTTCGAGGTGAAGATTTTCGACGACCCGGCCCTTTTGGAATACCAGGGCGGCGGGGCCCCGAAGCGGCAGGCAGACCGCTTTACCTACGCCGAATTCACCTTCGACAACTTCGTGGTGGGCCCCTCCAACAAGCTGGCCCACGCCGCCTCCATGGCCGTGGCGGAGCACCCGGCCCAGAACTACAACCCCCTTCTCATCTACGGGGATTCGGGCCTTGGAAAAACCCATCTGCTCTACGCCATCGCCAACGTCATCCGGAAAAACGACCCCGCCGCTAAAATCGTCTACATCAAGGGCGACGAGTTCATTAACGAGTTCGTGGAGCTGGTCCGGGCCAACCGGGGCAGCGAGTTCCGGGCCAAGTACCGGGAGGCGGATTTGCTGCTGGTGGACGACGTGCAGTTCGTGGCGGGGAAGGAGCAGGTGCAAAACGAGTTCTTCCACACCTTCAACACCCTCTACGAATCCGGGCGGCAGATCGTGCTGACCTCCGACCGGCCCCCCTCCGAGATGACGCTTTTGGACGACCGGCTGCGGACCCGCTTCGAGTGGGGCTTACTGGCCGACGTGACGCCGCCGGACTTCGAGACCCGGCTTGCCATTGTGAAGAACAAGGCCGCCCTTTTGGGCATGGACCTGCCGGACAAGATCGCCGTCATGATCGCCCAAAAGGTCACCGCCAACGTCCGCCAGCTGGAGGGCACCGTCAACAAGGTTCTGGCCTACAAGCAGCTCCTGGACAAGGAGACCGACGAGGACACCGTAAACCGGGCCATGCAGGACATCTTAAAGGGCAGCAACGAGTATATCCCCACGCCGGAGGGCATCTTGTCCTACGTCAGCCGGTACTACCAGCTGGAGGAATCCGTGGTGAAGGGCCAGCAGCGGGTGCGGGCCGCCGTGGAGGCCCGGCAAATCTCCATGTACCTCATCCGGGTGATGACGAACCTCTCCCAGGATAACATCGGCCAGCTCTTTGACAACCGGGACCACTCCACCGTCATTCACTCCATCCGCCAGGTGGAGCAGAAGATGAAAAAGGACCCGGCCTTTGCCGAAATGGTGAAGGAGCTGAAAAGCAACATCACCTCCCGGCACTGACCTGGGGGAGAACCTTCAATAACAATTGAAACGCCGGAAATTGGGCGTGCCTAGATTCCGGCAGACGGGCGGACCCACCGGTCCGTCCCTACGGGTGGTTTTCCTCTAAAATCCGCCCTTTTTTGGGATACTCAATTTCCACAATTCTGGTGGAAAAGGAAAACATTCCTGTGGATAAAAGCGCCTTCGACAAAAGGCGTTGATAATCCCCCTCTTTTTCAACATCTCCTGTGGAGGCGGAAAACCCTGCCATTCCTGGGTATGTTCCCTTTTTCCACAATACCGCCCCCCTACGGCTACTGCTTCTAAAAATACGTTCTTTTCTTTTTTAAAAGAACGGCTTTCGCCGTTTCCGGACCAGCGCCGGAACCATCTTTCCATTTCCGCGCCTCTTGGCGCAAGGAGGTTTCCTTTATGAAATTCAGCTGTGAAAAAGCCCTTCTCCAAAACGCCATCTCCGTCACCAGCCGGGCCGTCGCCCAGAAAAGCTCCATTCCCGCCCTGGAGGGTCTGCTCCTCCACGCCGGGGAGGGGGGGCTGACCGTCTCCGGCTATAACATGCAGACCGGCATTCGGGCCATGGTCTCCGCCGGGGTGGAGGAGGCTGGGGAAATTGTCCTCAACGCCCGGTTGTTTGGCGATATCATCCGGCGGATGCCCGACGATTCCGTCACCTTCACCGCCAATGAGAAATTGCAGGTCCGCCTCCGCTGCGGCGACGCGGACTTTGAGATTCCCGGCCTTTCCTCCGCGGACTACCCGGACCTTCCCGAGGTGGAGGACGAGTATGCCGTTTCCATGCAACGAAAGGTCCTTCGGGCCATGATTGAGGAGGTGGCCTTTGCCGTCTCCACCAACGAGAGCCGCCCGGTGCACACCGGGGCCCTCTTTGAAATCGGAGAGGGCTGCCTCACCATGGCCGCCGTGGACGGCTTCCGTCTGGCGGTGCGGAAGGAGCCCCTGGAGAAGCTGGAGGGCGGGGCGTTCTCCTTCGTGGCCCCCGGCTCCGCGTTGAACGAGGTGAAGGGCATCTGCGGCGACGTGGAGGACCTGGCGGAAATCACCCTGGGGCGGCGGCACATTCTCTTTGCCGTGGGGGACGTGGAGCTGATCTGCCGCCGTTTGGAGGGGGAATTCCTGGACTATCGGAACGCCATTCCCAAGAAAAACCCCATTGCCGTCACCGTGGAGGCCAAGGCCCTGATGGAGAGCATCGACCGGGTGTCGGTGGTGATCTCCGACAAGCTGAAAAGCCCGGTGCGCTGCCATTTTATGGAGGGGAAGGTCCTCCTCTCCGCCAAGACCGCCAACGGCGAGGCCAAGGACGTGTGCCGTCTGGAGGGAGACGGGGACGGTTTGGAAATCGGCTTCAACAACCGCTATTTAATGGACGCTCTGCGCTTCGCCCCGGCGGACACCGTGCGGGTGGAGCTCAATACCGGCGTGTCCCCGGCCATTCTGGTGCCCACGGACGAAACGGACCGTTTCCTCTATATGGTGCTGCCGGTGCGCCTGAAGAACGACGGCTGAGGCGGGAGGCGTTATGAAGGAAGTGACGATTACCACGGAGTTCATCAAGCTCCAGGACCTTTTGAAATTCGCGGGGCTGGTGGAGACCGGCGGCGAGGCCAAGGAGCGGATTCAGGCCGGGGAGGCCCAGGTGAACGGGGAGCCCTGCCTCCAGCGGGGGAAGAAAATCCGGCCCGGCGACAAGGTTTCCTTCGCCGGAGAAGTCCTGACCGTAACCTATGCAAATTGACCGCCTGGAGCTGGAGGGCTTTCGGAACTACGTCTGCCAGGCGGCGGACTTCGATCCCCGGTGCAACGTGGTCTGCGGCGAAAACGCCCAGGGGAAAACGAACCTTTTGGAGGCCCTGGTGTACCTCTCCCGGGGGCGGTCCCCCCGTGCCCGGACGGACCGGGAGATGATCGGCTTTCAGGCGGAGTCCGCCAGGCTCCGGACCCGGGCGGCCGCCCGGGAGCGGGAGTTTTGGGTCCAGGCGGACCTCTTCCGGGGGCGGAGAAGGAAGCTTACCGTAAATCAGGTGCCCGTCAAAGCCAACGCGGACCTGGGGGACGTGTATCACACGGTTTTGTTCCAGCCGGAGGACCTCTATTTGATTCGGGAGGGGGCCGCCGCCCGGCGGCGCTTCCTGGATACCGCCCTGTGCCAGCTCCGGCCCCGGTACGCCGCCGCCCTGGCGGGGTACGAGCGGGCAAGGGAGCAGAAAACCCGCATCCTCCGGGACTATGACCAGCGGCCGGACCTGCTGGAGGCTTTGCCGGAGTTCAACGAGCAGATGATCCGGCTGGGGGCCGCCCTGGTTCAGTACCGGCACCAGTTCTGCCTCCGCCTGGCGGAGTACGCCGCCCTTCACCACCGGGAGTGCTCCGGGGGACGGGAGGAGCTGACGCTTCAATACCAGACGGTTTCCTCCATAGAGGACCCAGGAGCGGAGATTGGGACCCTGGCGGACCGGCTCCGGCTGCATATGAAGAGCCACCGGGAGGCGGAGCTCTCTTCCCGGCTGTGCCTCTCCGGGCCCCATAAGGACGATATTCTTGTGTCCATCGGCGGCCGGGAGGCGAAGCGGTACGCCTCCCAGGGCCAGACCAGGACCGCCGCCCTGGCCTTGAAGCTGGCGGAGCGGGAGATTTATAAAAACGCGGCAGAGGAGTACCCGGTGCTGCTGCTGGACGACGTGCTCTCGGAGCTGGACCCGAGACGGCAGGAATTCGTCCTGAACCGCATCGCGGGAGGGCAGGTGTTTATCACCTGCTGCGAGGAGGACCGATTACCCAGCCTGCTTGGGGGCCGGGTGTTTCACGTGGAACAGGGAAACATTCTATAAAAGGGGGAAAATATGCCATGTATCTGCACTTAGGGCAAAACGAAATCATTCCCCAACGACGGGTGATTGGCATTTTCGACCTGGACAAATGCAGCTATGAGAAGAGGACCCGAGATTACCTGGCCGCCGCCGAGAAGGAGGGGGTGGTGCTGGATATCTCCGGGGATTTGCCCCGGTCCTTCGTGGTGTGCGACCACCCGTATCACGAGCAGATTGTGTATCTAAGCCCCTTGAGCCCCGGAGCCCTGCGGAAGCGGGCGGAGAGCGGAAAGCTGGAGTGATGGGACAGCCTATGCGGCTTTGAAGGAAAGTATTCCAATCGTTTACCGGGAGCGGGGAAAGGCGGGCTGGAGGAAAATCCTGCCTGTCCGGCCCTGGGGGACTGGTCCTGTGACCGGGCCATGGGAAATGGCCGGAAAATGGCCTGACCAGGGGGTCAGGCCCCACAAAGGGGTGTTTCCAGCCCGGCTTTTTCCGCTCTAAAAGATAAGTTCCGTGAAGCAACTCTCCGTTGCCGTGTGACAGGCCAAGACCAACACCGCACCGCAGAGCGAGATGAAATTCTTTTTGTTTCTTTTTCTTTTAAGAAAAAGAACAGCAAAGGAGAAGTATATGGCAGACAATGAAATCTTAAATTCCACCGCCGTGGACGCGTCCAACGAATACGACGCGTCGGAAATCCAGGTTCTGGAGGGTCTGGAGGCCGTGCGGAAGCGGCCCGGCATGTATATCGGCTCCACCTCCGCCTCGGGCCTCCACCACCTGGTGTACGAAATCGTGGACAACGCCATTGACGAGGCCCTGGCGGGCTTCTGCACGGAAATCCTGGTCCAGATTAACCCCGGGGACACCATCACCGTGGTGGACAACGGCCGGGGCATCCCCGTGGACATCCAGGCCCAGACCGGAAAGCCCGCGCTGGAGGTGGTCTATACCATCCTCCACGCGGGGGGCAAGTTCGGCGGCGGGGGCTATAAGGTCTCCGGCGGCCTCCACGGCGTGGGCGCGTCGGTGGTCAACGCCCTTTCCGAGTGGCTGACGGTCCAGGTCCACAAGAACGGCGAGATCTACGAGATGAAATTCTCCCGGGGCCATATTACCCAGGAGATGAAAATCGTGGGCAAAACGGACCATACCGGCACCACCGTCACCTTCAAGCCGGACCCGGAGATGTTCGAGGATACGGTTTACAGCTACGACATCCTCCACACCCGCATGCGGGAGGAGGCGTTCTTAAACGCGGGATTGCGCATCAACACCGTGGACCTCCGCCCCGGCAAGGAACAGCGGGACTCCATGTGCTACGAGGGGGGCATCCGGGAGTTTGTCACCTGGCTCAACAAGAGCAAGGAAGCCCTCCACCCCGGCGTGATTTACATGTCCGGCCAGCGGGAGGATTCCATTGCCGAGGTGGCCCTCCAGTACAACGATGGCTACAGCGAAACCATCCTCTCCTTCGCCAACAACGTCCACACCCCGGAGGGGGGCATGCACGAGGAGGGTTTTAAGCGGGCATTGACTACCGTGCTGAACAGCTACGGCAAAAAAATCAAAATGCTGAAGGACGACGAAAAGGTCTCCGGCGAGGACTGCCGGGAGGGCCTTACCTGCGTCATCTCCGTAAAGCTCACCGATGCCCAGTTTGAGGGGCAGACCAAGGCCAAGCTGGGTAACAGCGAAATCCGCACCCTGGTAAACAACATCGTGGCGGAGAAGCTGGACATTTTCCTGGAGGAGAACCCCCAGGTGGGAAGGATGATCCTGGACAAGGCCCTCACCGCCTCCCGGGCACGGGAGGCCGCCAAGAAGGCCCGGGAATCCATCCGCCGCAAGACGGCTCTCGGCGGCGCGGCCATGCCCGACAAGCTCCGGGACTGCAACGAGAATAACCCGGAGCTGACGGAGCTCTATATCGTCGAGGGCGACTCCGCCGGAGGCTCCGCCACCCAGGGGCGGGACTCCCGCTTCCAGGCCATTCTGCCCCTTTGGGGAAAGATGCTGAACGTGGAAAAGGCCCGGGCGGACAAGGTATATGGAAACGACAAGCTCCAGCCCGTTATCACCGCCCTGGGGGCGGGCATCGGGGAGGAGTTTGACGCGAACAAGCTCCGGTATCATAAAGTCATCATCATGGCGGACGCCGACGTGGACGGAAGCCATATCCGCACCCTGCTTCTGACCTTCTTTTTCCGCTTCATGCGCCCCCTCATCGAGCAGGGCTACGTCTATTCCGCCGTGCCGCCCCTCTTTAAGCTCACCCGGGGCAAGACCACGCGGGTTGCCTATGACGAACCGGAACGGGAGCGCGTTTCCGCCGAGCTCCGGGCAGGGAATCCGGGCGCCAAGGTGGAAATCAGCCGCTTCAAGGGCCTTGGCGAGATGAACCCCCACGAGCTGTGGGAGACCACCATGGACCCCGCCACCCGGACCCTGCGGCGCATTACTTTGGACGACGCGGTAAAGGCGGACGAGACATTTACGATCCTCATGGGGGAGAAGGTGGAGCCCCGGAAGGAGTTCATCGAGAAGAACGCCAAGTATGTTGTCAACCTGGACTACTGAGGGTACGGAAATGAGACGAATCATAAGCGCGCTGAGGACTGCGGGCTGGATTCCGTCCACCTGGCGTACGAGCGTGTGAAACCTGATTTAAGGAAAGGCTGGTTAACAGCAGATGAGTAAAAAACCCCAATACGACCCCGAGGAAATCCGCTTCCCGGACCAGAAGATCGTGGAATCCCCCCTGGTCCCGGAGATGGAGAAATCCTATATTGACTACGCCATGAGCGTGATTGTGGGCCGGGCCCTGCCGGACGTGCGGGACGGCCTCAAGCCCGTCCACCGGCGCATCCTCTACGCCATGTACGAGGATAACCTGACCCACGACAAGCCCTTCCGCAAGTGCGCCACCGCCGTGGGCGACGTGCTGGGCCGCTACCACCCCCACGGCGACCAGTCGGTGTACGACGCCCTGGTCCGCCTGGCCCAGGATTTCTCCATGCGCTATATGCTCATTGACGGACACGGCAACTTCGGCTCCGTGGACGGCGACCCCCCGGCGGCCTACCGTTACACGGAGGCCCGCCTGGCCCGCATGTCCGATGAAATGCTGCGGGAAATCGAGAAGGACACCGTGGACTGGGACCCCAACTTCGACGAGACGAGGAAGGAGCCCAAGGTCCTGCCCTCCCGGTTCCCCAACCTCCTGGTGAACGGCTCCTCCGGCATCGCCGTGGGCATGGCCACCAACATCCCGCCCCATAACCTCCGGGAGGTCATCGGGGCCGTCATCCACGTGCTGGACGACCCGGAGGCCACGCTGACGGATTTGATGCAGCACATGGAGGGCCCGGACTTCCCCACCAAGGGCATCATCATGGGCCGGTCCGGCATCCGGGCGGCCTACGCCACGGGCCGGGGCCGGGTGACCATCCGGGCGAGGCACGAGTTCGAGGAGTTCGGCCAGAACCGGACCCGCGTCATCATCACGGAAATTCCCTATCAGGTCAACAAGCGGATGCTGATTAAAAACATGGCGGACCAGGTGGAGGACAAGCGGCTGGAAGGCATCTCCAACATCCAGGACGAATCCGACCGGAACGGCATGCGGATTGTCATTGAACTGAAGCGGGACGCCAACCCCCAGGTGGTCTTAAACCGCCTCTTCGCCCAGACCCAGCTTCAAACCACCTTCGCCATCAACATGCTGGCCCTGGTGGAGGTCAACGGCAAGCTCCAGCCCAAGATTCTCTCCCTGCGGCATATCCTGGACGAGTACATCCAGCACCAGGAGCAGGTCATCGTCCGCCGCACCCGGTTCGACCTGAAAAAGGCCCAGGAGCGGGCCCATCTGCTGGATGGCCTGCTGATTGCCCAGGACCACATTGACGAGGTCATCAAGGTCATCCGCAGCAGCTATGACAACGCGAAGGAAAACCTCATGGCCCGCTTCGGCCTGGACGACGTACAGGCCCAGGCCATCTGCGACATGCGGATGATCTCCCTCCAGGGCTTAAACCGGGAGAAGCTGGAAAACGAGTACAAGGAGCTGGAAGAGCGCATCGCCTACTTCCAGAGAATTCTCTCCGACGAAACTTTGGTCCGCCAGATTCTGAAAGAGGAGCTCACCGCCATCGCCGAAAAGTACGGCGACGAGCGGATGACGGAAATCCAGGACGTGGAGGACGAAATCGACATCGAGGACCTCATCGAGGAGGAGCAGTGCGTCTTTACCCTGACCCAGGCGGGGTATATCAAGCGGACCCCCGTCAGCGAGTATGCCGCCCAGTCCAAGGGCGGCATGGGCAAGAAGGGCATTACCACCCGGGAGGAGGACGCGGTGGCGGACGTGTTCACCGCCTCCACCCACGACTATATCCTCTTCTTCACGGACACCGGAAAGGTCTACCGGAAGAAGGGCTACCAGATTCCCGTCTCCGGCAAAACCGCCAAGGGGACCAACATCGTCAACATCCTCCAGGTGGAGCAGGGGGAACGGGTCCAGGCCATGGTCCACACCCGGTCCTTAGAGGACGACGGCCGCTTCCTCTTCATGGTCACCCGGAACGGCGTGGTGAAGCGCCTGCCGGCGGGCAGCCTGAAAAACCTCCGCAACAACGGCATCCGGGCCCTGAGCATGACGGAGGACGATCGGCTCATCACCGTCCGGGAGACGGACGGGGAGCAGAATATCCTCATCGCCACCCACGACGGGATGGCCGTCTGCTTCCACGAGGACGACGTGCGCCCCATGGGCCGGACCGCCGTGGGCGTGCTTGGCATCAAGCTCCGGGAGGGTGACTATGTAGTCGGCGCCGCCCGGGCCCAGAGCGGCAAGGCCGTCCTCACCATCACGGAAAAGGGCTACGGCAAGCGGACCCCGGTGGAGGAATACCGGATTACAAAGCGGAACGCCTACGGCATCAAGAACTATATGCTGACGGAGAAAACCGGCCAGGTGGTCGGCATCAAGGTGGTGGACGGGTCCGAGGACCTGCTTTTAGTGACGGAGGCGGGCATCCTAATCCGCACGCCGGTGGAGGCCATCAAGCAGTGCGGCCGCTCCACCCAGGGGGTCATTGTCATGCGGTTCAAGGAAGAAGGGGACCGGGTGATTTCCATGGCCCTGGCGGACCGGGAGGAAGCGGAGGAAGAAAAGGAGCCGTAAACCATGAAGCTGGCAAACGCCCCGGCCCGCTGCCGCGCCGCCGGTTAAGGCGGACGGGCGGGTTTGGGGAACGAAGATGAAAGGCGGGACGTGTCTCCACGCCCCGCTTTTTCTTGAAATTGGTTGACACTGTGCGTAGATTTATATACAATAGTGCGTACCAATGGAAAGGGGTGTTTCACATGGCACAGACTAATATCAACATCCGTATGGACACGGAGCTGAAAAAACAGTTCGAGGCCTTTTGCGCGGACGTGGGCATGAGCATGACCACGGCCTTTAACATCTTCGCCAAGAAGGCGGTGCGGGAAAACCGGATTCCCTTCGAGGTGGGCGGGGAGATTCCCAACGAGGAGACCCGGCGGGCAATCGAACGCGCGCAAAAGGGCATTGGGCTTAGCAAGGGATTTTCCTCTGTTCAGGAGCTGATGGAGGATTTAAATGCTGACGATTAAATACGAGCGGGAGTTCAAAAAGGACTACAAGCGGGTGGTACGGCGGGGCTATCATATTCAATTTATGGAGACCGTCATTGAGCTTTTGGCGAAGGGAGAGCCCCTGCCCCCCAAGTACAAGGACCACGCCCTCACCGGGGACTACAGGGGCTGCCGGGAATGTCACATCACGCCGGACTGGCTGCTGATCTATCAGATTCACGGCGAGGAGCTGATTTTGATCCTCACCAGAACCGGGACCCACAGCGACCTCTTTTGAGAGGGGAGGGAGATTATGAAAACCGTTACCATCTACACCGACGGGGCCTGCTCCGGGAACCCCGGCCCCGGGGGCTGGGGGGCCATTTTGATGTACGGGGAGCACAAAAAGGAGTTCTCCGGCGGCGAGGCCCAGACCACCAACAACCGCATGGAGCTCACCGCCGTCATCACCGCACTGGAGGCCCTGCGGGAGCCCTGCCAGGTGGAGCTGTGGTCCGACAGCAAATATGTGATCGACGGGCTTAGCAAGGGCTGGGCCAAGGGCTGGCGGGCCAGGGGCTGGGTGAAAAGCGACAAAAAGCCCGCCCTGAACCCGGACCTCTGGGGCCGCCTTTTGGACCTGGCGGAGACCCATACCCTGCGCTACCACTGGGTGAAGGGCCACGGGTCGAACGAATTCAACAACCGCTGTGACGAAATGGCCGTGGCGGAGAGCCGGAAATTTAAATAAAATTCCAACATTCATAAACTGTTTACAGGAACCTCATAATTTTGCAAAAAGTTTTGGGTACAGTAAGAACCAGCAAAGGGTACTCCCAGCCCAATGCGTTTTCTCCCTCCTAAAATAAACACACACGGAAAACGGACCGCTCCGGCGGTCCGTTTTTCGTGTCTCCCGGCCCTTGCGAAACGGGGCCAAACAGTATAAAATAGACCTGTCAAAAATCCCATACAGGAGGTTTGAAAAATGAAGGATGGTTTTATTTCCGTGGCCTGCGGCACGCCGAAGCTCCGCCTGGCGGACTGCGCCTATAACGCCGAGCAGACCTTTACCATGATGCGCTCCGCCGAACAGGCGGGGGTCAAGGTCCTGGTCCTGCCGGAGCTGGGCCTGACAGGCTATACCTGCGGAGACCTGTTCTACCAGGACGCGTTTCTCCACGAGGCGGAGGAGGCGTTGAAAACCGTGCTGGAGGCCACGCGGAATTTGGAGGTGGTGACGGCGGTGGGTCTGCCCCTCCAGGTGGGGGACAGGCTGTATAACTGCGGGGCCGTCATTCAAAAGGGACAAATCCTGGGCCTGGTCCCCAAGACCCATCTCCCCAATTACGGCGAGTTTTCCGAAAAGCGCTGGTTCGCCCCCGCCCCGGAAAGGGAGGCGTACGCGGACCTCTGCGGGCACTTGACGGTGCCCTTCGCGGCCAGGCAGATTTTCCGCTGTCAGAATGTACCGGGGCTGGCCCTGGGCTTTGAGATCTGCGAGGACCTCTGGTCCCCGGATTCCCCCTCCGTCCAGATGGCGAAGGCCGGGGCCTCCGTCATCGGCAACCTCTCCGCCAGCAACGATCTGGTGGGGAAGGATTCCTACCGCCGCCAGCTGGTGACCACGCAGAGCGCCAAGCTCCAGTGCGGCTATGTCTATTCCAGCGCCGGGGCGGGGGAATCCAGCGCCGATTTGGTGTTTGGAGCTCACCAGATGATCGCGGAAAACGGAACGCTTTTGGCGGAGCGCCGCTTCGACGGCGGCCTGCTGGTATCCGAGGTGGACGTTCAGCGCCTGCGCTATGAGCGCCGCCGGACCCAGTCCATGGAGGAGACGGCGGACCGGCGGGATTACACCGTCTTTTTCCTGCCCCAGAGCAAGACGAAGCTCACCCGCTACGTCTCCCCCATGCCCTTCGTCCCCGAGGGGAAGGAGGACCGGGACGAGCGGTGCCGGGAGATTCTCCTCCTGGCCTCCCTGGGGCTCAAGCGGCGGCTGGAGCACACCGGGGCGAAGCGCGCCGTGGTGGGCCTCTCCGGCGGGCTGGATTCCACCCTGGCGGTGCTGATCACCGGCCTTGCCATGAAGATGATGGACCGGCCCCTGTCGGACATCATCGCCGTCACCATGCCCTGCTTCGGCACCACGGACCGGACACGGAACAACGCCGTCCTCCTGGCGGAGCAGATGGGAGCCGCCCTGCGGACCGTGGACATCTCCCAGAGCGTCCGCAGCCACTTCCGGGACATCGGCCACGACCCGGAGGACCATGACCTCACCTATGAAAACGCCCAGGCCCGGGAGCGGACCCAGGTGCTCATGGACATCGCCAATAAACACGGCGGCCTGGTCATCGGCACCGGGGACCTCAGCGAGCTGGCCCTGGGTTGGTGTACCTACAACGGGGACCACATGAGCATGTACGGGGTCAACGCCTCCATCCCCAAGACCCTGGTGCGGCATTTGGTGGGCTACCTCTCCCGGGACGGGGAGGAGCCGGAGCTCCACGACGTGCTGGAGGACATTCTGGACACCCCCGTCTCTCCGGAGCTGCTGCCCGCCGTGAAGGGGGAGATTTCCCAGCGGACGGAGGACCTGGTGGGCCCCTATGAGCTCCATGACTTCTTCCTGTATTATATCATCCGCTGGGGCTTCGCCCCGGGGAAGGTGTTCCGCCTGGCCCAGCACGCCCTGGGGCGGAAGTACAGCCGGGAGGTTATCCTGAAATGGCTGAAAGCCTTCTACCGCCGCTTCTTCACCCAGCAGTTCAAGCGGAACTGCCTGCCCGACGGGCCGAAGATCGGCACCGTGTCCCTGTCCCCCCGGGGCGACTGGCGGATGCCGTCGGATGCCCAGGCGGCGGTCTGGTTATCGGAAGTGGAGGCTTTGACATGAAAAAGCTACTGTGCGCCGTGCTGCTCCTGGTCCTCCTCCTCACCGGCTGCGGCGGGGAGATGGTGCCCCCGCCTCCGGAGGAGCCGGACCTCCCCCCGGCGGAGACCCCGGAGGCCCCGCCGGAAGAGGAGCCGGAACCCCCGGAGGACCCCGAGGAGGCGGCCCTGCTGGCTCTTTTGGAGGGTATGACCCTGGAGGAGAAGGCGGGACAGCTCTTTTTCGTCCGGGTTCCTGCGGAAAACGCCGTGGAGGACGTGATGACCTATCACCTGGGGGGCTATCTCCTCTTTGGCCGGGACACCCAGGGAAAGACCGCCAACGAGCTTATCCAGACCATCGCCTCCTATCAGGCGGCGGCGGAGCTTCCCCTGCTCATCGGCGTGGACGAGGAGGGGGGAACCGTGGTCCGGGTCAGCTCCAACCCCCATTTGCGGAGCAAAAAGTTCTCCAGCCCCGGCAAGCTCTGGAAGCAGGGCTTGGACGCTCTGCTCCGAGAGACCCGGGAGAAGTCCATCCTTCTGAAGAGCTTGGGTTTCAATGTGAACCTGGCTCCGGTGGCGGACGTGTCCACCAACTCCGGCGACTTCATCTATGATCGGACCACCGGCATGGACGCGGAGGAGACTGCGGATTATACCGCCCGGGTGACGGAGGCCCAGTCCTTCTATGGCCTGGGCAGCGTCTTGAAGCACTTCCCCGGCTATGGGAACAACAAAGATACTCACACCGGCGTGGCCGTGGATGAACGGTCTATGGAGAAGTTTCTGGAGCAGGATTTTCTCCCCTTTCAGGCGGGTATCGCTGTGGAGGAGACGGTCTGGCCCTCCGGTGAGCTCCGCCGCCTCCGGCCCGCCGTGCTGGTGAGCCACAACATCGTAAACTGCATGGACCCGAATCTCCCCGCCTCTCTCTCGCCGGAGGTCCACCGGATTCTCCGGGAGGACCTGGGCTTTGACGGCGTGGTCATGACGGACGACCTGGCCATGGACGCGGTCAGCGCCTACGCGGCGGGCGGGAACGTGGCGGTGATGTCCATTCAGGCGGGGAACGACCTGGTGGTGACCACGGACTACCGGACCCAGATTCCCCGGGTCATCCAGGCCGTGAGGGACGGGACGCTGGAGGAGGAGGCTGTGGACGGGGCCTGCCTCCGGGTACTCCGGTGGAAGCTGGAGCTGGGCCTTTTGGAGCGGACGGAGGAGGGGACCCTGGGACCCGCCCTCTGACGGGGAGAGGAGCGTGTTTATGAAAGAGAGGAGCGCAGTTTTAAAGCACGGATTGCTTTTGTTCCTGCTGGCGGCGGCCCTGCTGACGGTCCCGGTGCTGGCGGACATGGGCCCCAAGCCCCAGCTCACCGTCCGGGTGGAGAACGGCCCGGAGGAGCTTTACTATCTGGACCTCCTGGAGGAGGGGGAGCCCTATCCATACCCGGATCAGGTGCCCGGGGGATTGAAGGGCAATTACGGGGAGGAGCTGGAGACCCTGGACCAGGACCTTCTGGCGGCGTTCACCGCCGCCGTGCCGGAGGGCTGGCACGCCTGCGTGGCCCAGGGCGATCTGGTGTGGGGCAGGATTGACAGCCAGGACGGCTGCTTTACATTCAGTTACATGCTGCCAAGCACCTTCCGGATTCTGCTGGTGACAAAATCCGGGGAGACCTTCCTCTCGGAGCCCATGGAGCGCCAAGCCCTCCAGTGCTCCCTCACCGTGGATTGGGCAACGAAAACCGTGAAAAGCCCGCCCCTTTGGAAGGGGTACATTGTCCAATTTCTGGCGACGTTCCTGCCTACCCTGGCCATCGAGGGGCTGCTGCTTTTGCTGTTCCAGCTGTGGTCCAAGAGAAATGCCCTGGTATTCCTGGGCGTGAATCTGCTGACCCAGGGGGGCCTGACCCTGTGGATGAGCGTGGGGGTCGTCCACGGGGGCGCAAACGGAATCTCTATGCTCTCCTCCGACTACTTCTCTCTTTTTACCAGGATACAGAGTTGGTTGGATTCCCTTTGCTACGAGGCCGAGGGAATCTCCCCCCGGCTGCTTCCGGCGGAGCTGGTGATCCTCCTGGCGGAGGCGGCGCTGTACAGGAAGCTGTTCCGGGACGGCTCCAAAAGAAAGGCGGTTCTCTACGCCCTGGCGGCCAACCTTGCCTCCTTCCTGCTGGGGCTGTACCTGGCGGAGCCGGTGTGGAGGGCCGTCGCAGACACGATGCTATAAAGAAAGGCGAATTGAACATGGAAACCCAAAAGCTCTACTATCAGGACCCCACTCTCCGGGAGTTCCCCGCCACGGTCCTCTCCTGCGAGGCCGCCGGGGAGGTCTGGAAGGTGGTCCTGGACCAGACGGCCTTCTACCCCGAGGGGGGCGGACAGCCCGCCGACCACGGCGTTTTGAAAACCGCCGGAGGGGAAATCGCCGTCACCGACGTCCATGAAAAAAACGGCGCGGTGGTCCACACCTGCGCCGCTCCGGCGGAACCCGGCGCGGTGGTCACCGGAGTTTTGGACTGGACCCGCCGCTTTGACCACATGCAGCAGCACTCCGGGGAGCACATCCTCAGCGGCATCCTCTGCCGGCTGTATGACTGCGACAACGTGGGCTTCCACCTGGGGGCGGAGGCCGTCACCATCGACTATAACGCGGACATCACCTGGGAACAGGCCCTGGAGGCGGAGCGCCTGGCGAACGAGGCCATATGGGCGGATCGGGAAACCGAAATTTTCTACCCCTCTCCTCAGGAGCTGGCGGCTCTGGACTACCGGAGCAAGAAGGAGCTCACCGGCCAGGTCCGCATTGTGGAATTCCCGGAGGCGGACCGCTGCGCCTGCTGCGGTACCCACGTGGAGCGGGCGGGCCAGGCGGGCCCCATTAAGGTCCTCTCCTGCCAGAAGTTCCGGGAGGGGGTCCGCATGGAAATCCTCTGCGGGGCCCGGGCTTTGCGGTATCTCTCCGGAACCTATGACCAGGCCCGTGCCGTGAGCCGGCGGCTCAGCGTAAAGCCCCTGGAGATCCAGGGGGCGGTGGAGCGGCTGGAGGAGGAGCTCTCCGCCGCCAAGGAGCGCTTGGCGGAGCTGGAGCAGACGGCCTTTGCCGCTCTCGCCGCCGAGCAGGCGGGGCGGGGGGACGTGGTGCTGTTCCAGTCCCCCATGCGGCCGGACAGCCTCCGCCGTCTGGCGGACGCGGTGGGGAAGTCCTGCGGCGGACTGGCGGCGGTGTTCTCCGGCGAGGGGGCGAAGTGGAGCTACGCCCTGGTCCGGGGAGACGGGGGGGACATCGCCCCCCTGGTGAAGGAGCTGAACGAAGTTCTCCATGGCCGGGGCGGAGGCCGGAACGGCTTTGCCCAGGGCAGCGTCCAGACGGGACGGGGGGAGATTGAAGCGTTTTTCAGGAGGTGACGGGATGCGCTATCTGCTGGCCGAGTGGACCCACCGGGAGGAGGACGAGCCCTATCTCATTTATTCCGAAATGGACGAAGAGCGCCGGGAGACCCGCCGGGTGGAGTTCTACCGGAACGGAATTACCTTTTCCTACGGCGGGGAGCGGGGAAACGAGGGGGCCCTGCGCCGGGAGCCCTTCCCGGAGGACCTCCGGGACCTCCAGCCCCCGGAGGCGGAGACGGAGGGGGATTTCTCCGCCCAGGAGATTTCCCCAGGGCTGTTCTATGAGATTTGGAACCAGGCCCAGGAGCGCCCCGACGGGTTTATGGGGATGTTTTTTTGAGCATGTTTGATAGTGGGAAGAATAAAGAAGAAAGGCGGACCCATGGGTCCGCCCTTCTTCCGTCATGATAAAGTTTCCGGTAGAAGAGAAAGCCATCTTTGTGGGGCCTGACCCCCAGGTCAGGCCATTCCCCCAGGGATTGCCCTTTTCCCGATAGAACACCCTGTAGGGGCGGACACAAAGGTCCGCCCTTTTCCTGTTTTCCTCACGCCCCCGGGGGCAGGTTCATCTCCTCCGTAATGTACCGCTTCCCGTACACCGCGTCATACACCACCGCGTCCCGGAGCTCCAGCAGCTCCAGGGCCTCGGGGGAGAGGCCCGCCTCCTCCCGGGAGAAGCTGGCCCGTCCCTCTCCGTCCACAAAATAGAGGTCCGTCTGGGTCAAACAGACCTCGCCGACCTTCTCCAGCAGGGCCCAGTACCGGCTGACGGGCCGCCCCGTCAGCTCCAGCAGCTGGGGCCCCAGGGCGGTGATGCTGCTGTCCCTCCGGCTTCCCGCCAAATCCCCCAGCAGCTCCGGGTCGTTGGCCCAGATCAGGTAGTCCGTGGAGTACAGGTCGTTGATCTGCTCCGACCTCCAGTTCAGCGTGTCGTTCTCCGGGCACAGGCCCAGGAGAGTATACACCGTGTCCCCGCCGGGCATGAACAAATTGGGCCGGTGGTCACCGAAAAAGACCACAATCGTGGGCTCCTCACTCTCCCGCAGGGCCGCCGCCAGCTCTCCCAATGCCTGGTCCGCCCGGGTAATCCCCTCCAGCATCACCCGGATGATGTCCCGCTGGGCGGGGGTGAAGTCCGGGGCGACCAGGGGAATCTGGCATTCGTAGTTGAATTTCTGAGGCTCGAAGGGCTGGTGGTTCTCCATGGTGATGCCGAAGAGGAAGGCCCACTTCCCGCTCTCGTTCACCGCCTTCATCCGTTCCAGCATCCCCTGGAAGAAGTAGCCGTCCCGCATGTAGAAGCCGCCGTAGGCCCCGTCCGCCCGCTCAATGCCCATTTGTTGAATATCGTCGGAAAAATACAGATCGTTGAAGCCAAGCAGGGGATAGGTCACCGTACGGTTATACAATGTGTTATCATAAGCGTGGAGCATTTCGGCGGTGTAATCACCGGATTTCGTAAACTGCTCCGCCAGGGCGTCAAAGCGCTGGTAAACCGCCTCGTCCTGGAAGCAGATGTTCGTCCCCGGCGGCAGGTCCAGGGCGTTCAGACCGTAGAGCATGGGAATTTCCAGATACCCGGTGCCATAGCCCAGGTAATGGCTGTGGAAGGTCCCGCTGACGCTCTCCGCCTCCAGGGCGTGGAAGTTCTCCAGGGGGTCCCCCTCGTATTGGAGAACCGGGAGGCGGGTCAGGTCATAGAAGGATTCGGAGAGGATAAAGAGGACGTTCGGCCTGGCCTCCGGCTCTTCCCGGGGGGCGGTGAGCCGGTCAATGCGTTCCAGCACGTCCAGCATGAAGTCCTCATCATATCCTTCCGGCGCCGTCTTGGGCTGGGGGAAGGCGTCCCGCCAGAGGCTGAGGGTCAGGCCGTGGAGGCTGTGGTTCTCCGCCGGGTCCATGCGGGTGTAAAAATCCACCCCCAGCCAGCTCCCCACGGCCCGGGTTCCGGTGCCGGTGAGGAGAATCCCCGCCAGGGTCAAAGAGCAAAGGCAGCACCGTCCCCGGGCCGTCCCCTCCAGGGCGGTGAGCCGCCGGGTGAGCAGCAGAAGGAGAACGCAGAACAAAAGACCCGCCGCCGCCAGATAGAAGTCCTCCGGCGGCGTCAAATCCCCCGCCAGGCCCGCCACGTTTCCCGCCTGCTTCGCAAGGCCGAAGTCCGCCAGCTCCAGGGGCGTTCCGTTGATGGCGTTTTTGAAGTAGTCCACCAGGGCCAGAATCAGCCCCAGGGCCCCCACCGGCAGGGCGGCCAGCCACAGCCGCCCCGTCAGGGACCCCAGGACCCAGACGGGCGCGGCCCAGAGCAGAGCGGTCATCAGCAGATGACCGGGGTAGTCCAGGGCCCACTCCGCCACGCCGGGAAGGGTGCCAATGGAAATCCATTGCATGGCCCCGGTAACCGCCAGCCCCATGCAGAGCCCGGCGGCGGCAAACAGGACGCACCGCAGCCAGACGGGCCCCAGGGGGGCCTTTCGTTTTGTAGAGAGCACGTGTCGTTTCATAGTAAAAGTAGGGGCGGGTCCTCACGCCCGCCCGCTGGTCTGATGGTTTTGTGGTAGGGCAGGAGGCCGGGATGGAACCCGGCCCCAGGCGAAAACTTAGGGCTTAGTACGCCAGCTTCTCGGTAAGATACGCCTTCAGCTCGCGGATGGGAATGCGGACCTGGGCCATGGAATCCCGCTCCCGGACGGTGACGCAGTTGTCCCCGGCCTTTTCGGCGTCGCCCACGGTGTCGAAGTCCACGGTGACGCAATAGGGGGTGCCGATCTCGTCCTCCCGGCGATAGCGCTTGCCGATGGAGCCGGTCTCGTCAAAGTCCACCATCCAGTCCTTGGAGAGCTCCTGCTGAATCTCCTGGGCCTTGGCGCTAAGCTTCTTGGAAAGGGGCAGGACGGCCACCTTGAAGGGCGCGATGGCGGGATGGAAGCGCATGACGGTGCGCACGTCGTTTTTGGTCTCGTCCACCACTTCCTCGTCATAGGCCTCCACCAGCAGGGCCAGGGTCATCCGGTCCGCGCCGAGAGAGGGCTCGATGACGTAGGGGATATAGTGCTCGTTCTTCTCCTGGTCGAAGTAGGTGAGGTCCTGGCCGGAGTGCTTCTGGTGCTGGCTTAAGTCGTAATCGGTGCGGTCCGCCACGCCCCACAGCTCGCCCCAGCCGAAGGGGAAGAGGTATTCGAAGTCCGTGGTGGCCTTGGAGTAGAAGGCCAGCTCCTCGGGCTCGTGGTCCCGGAGGCGGAGGTTCTCCTCCTTCACGTTCAGCCCAATCAGCCAGTCGTGGCAGTAGGTCCGCCAGTACTGGAACCACTCCAGGTCCGTGTCGGGCTTGCAGAAGAATTCCAGCTCCATCTGCTCAAACTCCCGGATGCGGAAGATGAAGTTGCCCGGGGTAATCTCGTTGCGGAAGCTCTTGCCCACCTGGCACACGCCGAAGGGGAGCTTTCTCCGGGTGGTCCGCTGGATGGCGGGGAAGTTCACAAAGATGCCCTGGGCGGTCTCGGGCCGGAGGTACACCTCGTTGGCGGAGTCCTCGGTGACGCCCTGGTGGGTTTTAAACATGAGGTTGAAGCGGCGGATGTCGGTGAAGTCGTGCTTGCCGCAGCCGGGGCAGGGGACCTGCTTTTCCCGGATGAAGGCCACCAAATCCTCCTGGCTCATGGCCTCCACGTTCACGTCCAGGCCGTTTTCCTGGACAAAGCCCTCCACCAGCTTGTCGGCCCGGTGGCGCATTTTGCAGGCCTTGCAGTCGATGAGGGGGTCGTTGAAGGTGGAGACGTGGCCGGAGGCCACCCAGACCTGGGGATTCATGAGGATGGCGGCGTCCAGCCCCACGTTGTAGGGGTTTTCCTGGACGAACTTTTTCCACCAGGCCCGCTTGACGTTGTTCTTCAGCTCCACGCCCAAGGGGCCGTAGTCCCAGCTGTTGGCGAGGCCGCCGTAAATTTCGCTGCCGGGAAAGACGAAGCCCCGGCCCTTGCAGAGGGCGACGATTTTTTCCATGGATTTTTGCTTGTTGTCCATTGAAATTCACTCCTTAAACATAAAATGCCCCGAGCCTTCGCTGGCTCAGGGCGAACTTGAAAAAGTCCGTGGTTCCACCTGAATTCCCCCTTGCGGGGGCGCTCTGCCCGGTAACGGCGGGGGACCGGCGGGGCATTGCCTCCCCGCGGCGAAGGGGCGCCAAGCGTTTCCCCTCCCGGGAGGGCTCGCACCGAACCGCCCTCTCTCTTTGCCGGGGTGGGGGAGGCTTTTCCCCTTCATGCCTTTAACACGAATGACACTGTACCATGTTTTGGATGGGTTGTCAAGGGGAAAGGCCCGTTTCCCCCTTTTATTGGTAACGGTACTGCTGGGCTGTGTAACCGTCGATGCAGCTTTGGAACAGCTCGTAGCTGCGAAACTCCAAGAGCTGGCAGCCTGGGGCCTCATGGAAGGAGACCACTCGCCGCCGGGTGTCCACCCATACCCGCCAAATCCGGCGGTCCTCCTCTTGTTTCTTGGCCAATGCGATCCACCTTCCCTCACCTTTGAATCCTTTTCATTTTATGCGATTTTCGTATAAAAATCAATATGCAATTTTCGCATATCCTAAAATGAAAGCAATTTGAAGGATTTGGAAGGGAGGGCGGCGCTATGTACCGGAGGCTGCGGGATCTGCGGGAGGACCGGGACCTGCCCCAGAAGGTCCTGGCGGAGCTGCTTCATGTTTCACAGGCGACGTATTCCCGGTATGAGAACGGGGGACTGGACATTCCCAGCGGGGCGCTCATCGCACTGGCGAGGTTTTACCACACCAGTGTGGATTATATACTTGGGCTGGCGGAGAATCCGGAGCCCTATTGGTAATAGGCTTTTACTCGCCCTTGCGGGCGGGGGGGAATTCAGCCATCGCTGGTTGCCATTCTCCCCCGCCCGAAGGGCGAGTACAGGCCCCCTTGCTTATTCCTCCGGCTTCACCAGGGCGATGTGCAGCTCGTCCAGCTGCTTCGCCGTCACCTCGCCGGGGGCGTCCATCATCACATCCATGGCGTTTTTGTTCATGGGGAAGGGGATGATTTCCCGGATGGAGTCCTCGCCCGCCAGCAGCATGACCATCCGGTCCACCCCCGGGGCGATGCCCGCGTGGGGCGGCGCGCCGTAGGTGAAGGCATTGTACATGGCGGGAAATTTGGCCTTTACATCCTCCTCGCCCAGGCCCACCATCCAGAAGACCTTTACCATAATCTCCGGGTCGTGGTTCCGCACCGCGCCGGAGGAGAGCTCCACGCCGTTGCACACCAGATCGTACTGGTCGGCGGTGATGCTCAGGGGATCGAGCTCTCCCCGGATGGCCTTTTCCACCGTCTCCAGCCCGCCGGAGGGCATGGAGAAGGGGTTGTGGCAGAACTCCAGCTCGCCGCTCTCCTCCCCAATCTCGTACATGGGGAAGTCCACAATCCAGCAGAAGGCGTACTGCTCCTTTTTGAAATGGTTGGGGCAGAAGGCGCCCAGCATTTTCAACAGCACGCCCGCCGTTTTCTGCGCCGCGGCCTTGGTTCCGGCGGTCAAGCCAACGAAGCATCCGGGCGTGAGGCCCAGAGCCTCCACCACCTGGTCCTTGATGGGCTGGACGAACTTGGCGATGCCGCCGACGATTTCCTTTGCTTCGTCATAGCGGAACCAATAGGCCTTGTTGCCGGACTGGACCTCCGCGTCGGCGCAGAGCTTGTCAATCTGCTTGCGGGTGCCCTCGAATTCGGACACCACCACCGCTTTCACCGTCAGGGCTTCAAAGGGCCCGAAGCCGCAGCTTCCCAGAACCTCCGTGGCGTCCTGAACAGTCAGGTCGATGCGCAGGTCCGGCTTGTCGGTGCCATAGGTCTCCAGGGCCTCCAGATAGGGGATGCGCCGGAAGGGGGCCTGAGAGGCGGTGTTATACTTGCCGTACCGGGCGAAAATCGGGGGCAGCACGTCCTCGATGACGGCGAACACGTCCTCCTGGGAGGCGAAGGCCATTTCCATATCCAGCTGGTAGAACTCGCCGGGGGAGCGGTCCGCCCGGGCGTCCTCGTCCCGGAAGCAGGGGGCGATCTGGAAATAGCGGTCAAAGCCGGAGGTCATGAGGAGCTGCTTGAACTGCTGGGGGGCCTGGGGCAGGGCGTAGAACTTTCCGGGGTGGTTCCGGGCGGGGACCAGGTAGTCCCGGGCCCCCTCGGGGGAGGAGGCGGTCAAAATCGGCGTGGTGATTTCCAAAAAGCCGTGGTCCGTCATGGCCTGGCGGATGGCGGAGACCACCTGGCAGCGAAGGACGATGTTGCTTTTTACTTCCGGGTTCCGCAGGTCCAGGTAGCGGTATTTGAGGCGCTGGGCCTCGTCGGCCTCCCGGCTGCGGTTCACCTGGAAGGGCAGCTCGTTGTGGCGGCAGCGGCCCAGGACCTCCATCCTGGTGGGCACAATCTCAATCTCGCCAGTGGGGAGCTTGGGGTTTTTGCCGGCCCGCTCCCGGACGGTCCCTTCCACGGAGATGGTGGATTCCTTGCTGACGGCCTTGAACTGGGCCACCATCTCCGGGGTCTCGGCCACAATCTGGGTGGTGCCGTAGAAGTCCCGGAGGACGATGAAGGCCAGCTCGGCGCCGACCTCCCGGATGTTTTCCATCCAGCCGGAGAGTTTGACCTGCTTACCGGCGTCGGTAAGGCGAAGTTCTCCACAGGTGTGGGTGCGGTTTTGTACCATGATGGTTCCTCTTTTCTATTACAAAATGGAATAATTATATAGTAAGCCGCGGATTGGACTCAACCGCCCGAAGGGCGAGAATAAGCCCCGTCATCCCCGGATGACCGTCCCCCGATTCCGGGCGTCCAGCCCCGCCTTCATGCGGTAAATCGTCGCCTTGGGGTCCAGCTTTGTCTGCTCGCCGGTCAGCATGTCCTTACAGGCCACCACGCCGGATTGAATCTCATCCTCACCGAGGAAAATCACATAGGGAATCCCCAGCTTGTCCGCGTAGGAGATCTTCTGCTTGAACTTCTTCTCCTCACAGTGGAGCTGGGCCCGGATGCCGCTTGCCCGCAGCTCCGTGGCGAAGGCGATGGCGGCGGACAAATCCTCCGTCATGGGCAGAATCAGCGCGTCCGCCGGAGCGGTGTTCAGCTCCGAATTCAGCATGCCCTGTTCCCCCAGGACGTAAAAGAGGCGGGTCAATCCAATGGAAATTCCAACTCCAGGAAGTTGTTTATCCGTGTAATATTCCGCTAAGTTATCATACCGCCCGCCGGAACAGACGGACCCAATCTCCGGATGGTCCAAAAGCACCGTCTCATACACCGTGCCGGTGTAGTAGTCCAGACCCCGGGCAATGGTCAAATCCACGGCGAAGTTCTCCGCCGGAACGCCGAAGGCGCCCAGGTGCTTCACAACGGTCCTCAGCTCCTCCAGACCCTGGTCAAAGACCTCGTTCCGGCCCCGGCGGGCCTCCAGGGCGGAGAGGATTTCCTCCGTGCCGCCGGTGATGGCGATGAAGTCCAGGATTTCCTGGGCGCTCTCCGGGCGGACGCCCAGGTCTCCGGTGAGAATCTCCCGGACCTTCTCCGGGCCGATCTTCTCCAGCTTGTCCACCGTCCGCATGATGTCCCCGGCTTTGTCCGCGAGGTCCAAAGAGGCGTAAAACCCGTTTAGAATCTTCCGGTTGTTCACCCGGATGCGGAAGCGCTTGAGTCCCAGGGCGGAAAAGGTCTTGTAGATGATGGCGGGAATCTCCGCCTCGTTGAGGATGGACAGCTTCCCGTCCCCAATCACGTCGATGTCCGCCTGGTAGAACTCCCGAAAGCGGCCCCGCTGGGCCCGCTCGCCCCGGTAGACCTTGCCGATTTGGAAGCGGCGGAAGGGGAAGGTCAGGTCGTTGTAGTGCAGGGCCACGTACTTGGCCAGGGGGACCGTCAGGTCGAAGCGGAGGGAGAGGTCCGCGTCCCCCTTCTGGAAGCGGTAAATCTGCTTCTCCGTCTCGCCGCCGCCCTTGGCAAGCAGTACCTCGCTGGACTCGATGACCGGGGTGTCCAGGGGGGTGAAGCCATAGAGGCTGTAGGTCTCCCGGAGAATCTCCATCATCCGCTCCATCTGCCGCTGAGGGGCGGGGAGGAGCTCCATGAAGCCGGAGAGGGTACGGGGGGTTTGTTTTGCCATAACGCTGCTCCTTTTCTCAGTATAGGGGGAGAACCAAAAAAGAGCGCCGTCCTCCCAAACCGTTTTGGGACGATAGCGCTCATCGCTTCGTGGTGCCACCCAAATTCAAGGCTCGCGCCTCCTTTTAAGCCTCCTGGTACGGGGAGGGGGCCGTGGGCGTTTCCGCCCCCGCTCCGCCGCTGTCCTTCCTCCGGGCCGGGCGGGACCCTTTCAGCCAAAGGGGTCCCTCTCTGAGGGCCGGTGCGCGGAGTACTGCTGCGGCGTCATCGCGGTGAAATCGTTGTGATTATATGCGTTTTTTCTGGAATTGTCAAGCGGGGGTTTGTCCCGTGACGAATGGACAAGCTCCTCTTTCCGCTGCCGCTACCCTGGCGGCAGGGGGTAGGCGCCCGCCTTTTCCGGGTCCGTCCTTCCTTCGGTAGACCACCTGCGGGACCTGCCCCCAGGTCAGGCTTCAAGGCTTTGAGATGTCAGGCCAAGGGACGGGTGGTGGAGGGGTTGACGATGAGCCGCCAGTCCAGATCGCCCCGGGCCAGGCCCAGGACCAGCATCTCCGCCGTGGCGATGTTGCTGGCGAAGGGGACCCGGTTTTGGTCGCAGAGGCGGGAGATGTAGGAGATGTCCTCCGCCCGCTCCTCACTGGCGGGGTCGTTGAAGAACAGCACCAGGTCAAACTCGTTGTAGGAAATGCGGGCCCCAATCTGCTGGCTGCCGCCGTGGGCGTAGGTCAGGAAGCAGTGGACATCCAGGCCCGTGGAATCCGCGATCATGTGTCCGGTGGTATTGGTGGCGTAGAGCTGGTGCCGGGCCAGAATTCCGGCGTAGGCGGTGCAGAATTGGACCATCAGCTCCTTCTTGTTGTCATGGGCCATTAGCGCGATATTCATGTCATGCTCCTTTCTGTATTCATAACCGGCGGAGACCGCCGGAGCGTTGTCTTATCGGATTCGCAGCAGGGGGACCTTCTGCCCCTGGAGCCGCTTGGCAATGTTTCGGTAGGCCGCCGCCGCCCCCTGGCTGCTGCTTAAAAGCAGGGGCACCCCCTTGTTTAAGGAGAGGGGCAGGGCGTCGTCCTCCGGGATGACCCCGATGAGGGGCAGGCCCGCCCGGTCAATGGCGTCGTCGATGGTGGCGTGCATGCTGCGCAGCATCTTCCTTCGCACCCGGTTCACCGTCAGGTGCAGCCGCCCGGTGGGGAAGCGGTGCAGCTCCATCACCGTGTGCTGGGCGTCCCGCAGGGAGGAGGCGTCCGCCGTGGCCACCACCACGCAGCGGTCCGCCCCGCAGGTGGCCAGCTGAAAGCCGCTGTCTAAGCCCGCCGGAGCGTCTAAAAAGCAGTAGTCAAATCGCTGCCGGGCGGCCTCCAGCAGAAGGGACATCTGCTCCTCCGTCACCGGGCGGCCCCGGCTTCGGGTGGGGGCCGTCAGCAGGAAGAGGCCCGGAAGGTCCGGGTGCTCCACCGCCGCCACCTCCAGCGCGCAGCGCTGTTGGGCCACGTCGGTGAAGTCCATAATGGCCTTGTCCGTCAGCCCCAGGGCCAGGTCCAGGTTCCGCAGGGCCACGTCGCAGTCCACGCACAGCACCTTCTGCCCCATCTGCGCCAGGGCGGAGCCCACCCCGGCGGTGAAGGAGGTCTTGCCCGTGCCCCCCTTGCCGGAGACCACGGCAACGCACTGGCCCGCCATGGAACGCGCCTCCCTTCCAAACGCTGATTTCGCACCTTCTATTATAGCGGATTCTTCTTGATCTTTGCAAACGTTCTGGGATATTTTTTTGGTGTTTCCTCTATTTTTGTAAGAATTACCAGCCGGCGGGGGATATTTGTGCCGGAAATTACATAGTCCAGGGGCTTTTCCAGCCGCCCTCCCAGCACGCCCGCCGCCCTCTCGGAGGCGTTTAGCTCCTCATTGCTGTCCACAGACTTCATGGCCAGGAATTGTCCTCCCGTCTTTACCAGGGGCAGACACAGCTCCGCCAGCACCGGCAGGGCCGCCACCGCCCGGCTCACCGCAAGGTCAAAGGCTTCCCGGTGCTGCTGGGCGAATTCCTCCGCCCGGCCATGGACACAGTCCACGTCCTCCAGCCCCAGCTCCCCGCAGACCTCTCGAAGGAAGTCCACCCGCTTGCGCTGGGCGTCCAGCAGGGTCAATTGGATGGAGGGCTCCAGGATTTTCAGGGGCAGGCCCGGGAAGCCCGCCCCGGTCCCCACGTCCACCACGGTTTTCCCCCGGAGGTCCGCCAGGGCCAGCAGGGCGGCGCTGTCCAGGAAGTGGAGCCTTGCCGCCTCGGCGGGGTCCGTGATGGCGGTGAGGTTCATGACCTTGTTTTTTTCCGCCAGCAGCTCCCAGTAGCGGAGCAGGGCCGGAATTCCCTCCGTTGGGAGGGAGAGGGCCGTCAGGCCCTCCCGGAGGATGGCTTCCATCATCTCTCCTTCAGCAGGTCCCGGATTTCCGTCAGCAGCTTCTCCTCGGGGGAGGGGCCCGGCGGGGGCGGGGGAGCGGCTTCCTTCTTCTTGTGGAAGCGGTTCAGGGCCTTCACCAGGCAAAAGACCACCAGGGCCATGATGAGGAAGTTCAGCACGGCCTGGATAAAGTTGCCGTAGGCCACCACGGCGGGGCCGATGTTTACGGACAGCTCGGCGAAGGACACGGAGCTGGTGAAGATGCCCAGCACCGGCATCACGATGTCGTTGATCAGGGAGTTTGTGATGTTGGAAAACGCTCCGCCGATGATGACGCCCACCGCCATGTCCATGACGTTCCCCCGGGCGATGAAGGTTTTGAATTCCGCCAGGAAGCCGGAGGTCTTTTCTGCCATAATTCGATTCCCTTTCGTATAAAGTGATAAAATCTCTACGGATAGGAGGGCCTTATCCGCCCAGCCGGACCCGCAGGGCGGGGTCCAGCACCCTTGCCAGCATGATGGCCGCCTGGGCCCGGGTCAGTTCTTTGTCCCCGCCGAAGTTCCCGGCCTGGTCCACGCCGGTGAGGACGCCCGCCTGGTAGAGCCGGAGAATGGCGGCGGCGTCCAGGGTCTCGTCGGGGTTCACGTCGGGGACGGTGACAGTCTCGTTGATGGCCTCCAGCTCTCCGGAGGCCCGCTCCACCAGCCAGGCGAAGAGGGAGCGGGTGGCGTTGTCCCTGGAGAAGCGGACCGCCGGGTCGTAGCCGCTGCCGTCTCCGTTGTTCCCGCCGCTGGCCCGGTAGACCAGCTCGCCGTCGAAGCCCATGACCCCCTCGCTGCCCAAGTAAAAGACGGCGGGGAACCACCAGGCTTCTTTGTACTGCTCCACATACTGTATGCCGGGGAGCATGGTAAAGGAGGCCGCGTCCGGGTCCGCGAAGCGGTAGCCCGTTCCCACGTAGCCCTGGTTCATTGTTCCGGGTACGCTTTGGTGGGATTCCTTCACGCCCTGGAAGGTTTTGACGTGGTTATAGCCCTCAAAGCCGATTTCCAGCTTGCAGGTCTCGGGAAGGTCGGGGTCGTCGGAAGCGTTGCTGAGGGAGATGTAGGGCTGTTCCCCGGCGTTGAACTGGAGCTCCTGCGGCGAGTGGAAGGAGGCGAAGAGATTTCCCTCACTGTCATAGAACCGGAGGTAAGGCTGACCCAGGTCCGGCAGGTCTGGGACCGTGCCGCCGCCGCCGTTTTGGAGATTGTACAGCCGCGCCGCCAGCACCACCAGCTGAGCCACGTTCAGCTTTCCCTGGGGGCTGAAGGCCGTGTCCGAGGTGCCGTTCATCAAGCCCCGCTCATAGCAGAGCTTCACGGCCTCATAGGAGGCGCTTCCCTCCGCCACATCGGAAAAGCCGGGGTAGGCCCGCCCTGTATCCGCTGCGGCGCAAGGGATACAGAGGGAAAACAGGAATACAGCCGTTAAAATCAGTCCGGCAATACGTTTCATCGTTCAAGTCCTTTCTATCGGCTCCAGTCCGGTCGTCCTACTTTTTTCGAGAAAAAAGTAGGCAAAAAAGCTTTATTACGCTCTATACCCTGGTATTTGTTCTGGTTTTGTGCACGGCAACGAAGTCTTACTTCTGGGGGACCAGTTTTTCCGTGCCGCCCATGTAGGGACGGAGGACCTCGGGAATCAGCACGGTTCCGTCGGCCTGGAGATTGTTTTCCAGGAAGGCGATCAGCATCCGGGGCGGGGCCACGCAGGTGTTATTGAGGGTGTGGCACAGCTGGGTCTTGCCGGTCTCGTCCTTATAGCGGATGCGGAGGCGCCGGGCCTGGGCGTCTCCCAGGTTGGAGCAGGAGCAGACCTCGAAGTACTTTTGCTGCCGGGGGGACCAGGCCTCGATGTCGCAGGACTTGACTTTCAAATCCGCCAGGTCGCCGGAGCAGCACTCCAGCTGCCGCACGGGGATGTCCAGGGACCGGAACAGCTCCACGGAGAACTGCCACAGCTTTTCGTACCAGTCCTTGGACTCCTCGGGCTTGCAGACCACGATCATCTCCTGCTTCTCGAACTGGTGGATGCGGTACACGCCCCGCTCCTCGATGCCGTGGGCGCCCTTTTCCTTGCGGAAGCAGGGGGAATAGGAGGTCAGAGTCTGGGGCAGGTTCCCGGCGGGGAGAATCTGGTCGATAAAGCGGCCAATCATGGAGTGTTCGCTGGTGCCGATGAGGTAGAGGTCCTCGCCCTCGATTTTGTACATCATGCCGTCCATGTCCGTCTGGCTCATGACGCCCTCCACCACGTTTCCGTGAATCATGAAGGGGGGGATGCAGTAGGTAAAGCCCTTGCCGATCATGAAGTCCCGGCCATAGGCCAGCACCGCCTCGTGGAGCCGGGCGATGTCGCCCAGGAGGTAATAGAAGCCGTTGCCGGAGACCCGGCCCGCCGCGTCTAGGTCGATGCCGCCGAAGGACTCCATAATTTCCGTGTGATAGGGGATGGGGAAGTCCGGGGTTTTGGCCTCGCCGAAGCGCTGGACCTCCACGTTTTCGCTGTCGTCCTTGCCGATGGGGACGGAGGGGTCGATGATCTGGGGAATCAGCAGCATGCGCTTGTGGAGCTCCGCTTCCAGCTCGTTTTCCTGCTTCTCCAGCTCCGCCAGGCGGTCCGCCTGTTCCTTCACCTGGGCCTTGACGGCCTCGGCCTCCTGGAGCTTGGAGGGGTCCTTTTTGGACTGGCCCATGAGCATGCCGATTTGCTTGGAGAGGGTATTGCGGTTGGAGCGGAGCTGGTCCGCCTCGGCGATGGCGGCGCGGCGCTTGGCGTCCAGGTCGATGACCTCGTCCACCAGGGGGAGCTTGCTGTCCTGGAATTTCTTTTGGATGTTCTCCTTGACGGCCTCGGGGTTCTCCCGGATGAAGCGGATATCAAGCATGATGATTTCCTTCTTTCGTTTAAATTAAACTCGTTTGGAGTGTTTCACGTGAAACGGAGGAGTTGCTGGCTCCTCTCTCAGCCGGACGCTAGCAATGGCTGGAATACCTCCGCCAGAGCCTCTCCGGTTTCCCTGGAATCCGCCACCCAGAGGGTGAGATTCCGGCTGGAATAAGGGGAATGGTACATCCACTCGTCAATGAAAAATTGCGCTTGGACATGGCCCTCGCCCGGTTTGTACAGAGAGAATAGAATGTGCAGGTCCCCGTCATGGGTGACGCGGCCAGTGATGGCGCGCCCCGGTATAAGCTGGAGCAGAATATTCCAGGGCGGGCGGCGGAACCGAAGGGCTTCTATCGCTTCCAGGGCCGCGTCCCACTCCGGGTCCTCCGGGGAGAACCATTGAATGGGGTAGTCTCTGCCTTGTTCCCCCAGCTCCCACAGGGAAATGTCTATGCTGTCCGGCTCCTTCATGTTAGGGGCCAGTGTGTAGATGTCCACAGGCCGGGAATACCACGCCGCCCATAAAACCAATGCCAAGGCGGCAGCCAGAGCCCTCCGGTGAGCCTTGATCCAAGTCATAGGCGTTCTTTTTCGGTTCATTGGCCCCCCTTTCTGTCAGGAGGCGGCGCCGTCCGTTTCCTGGGCCTCCGCCTCCCGGGTTTCCACGGCCTCCTTCAGCTGGTGATAGCGCTCCCGTGGGGAAACGGTAAGGCCCAGCTCCCGCTCGGAGAGGGGGAGATTGTCGCTGAGGCAGACCGCCAGGTCCTCCTCTTCCATGCGGTCGATGACCTTCCGGCAGCTCTCCAGGTTTTCCTGGCGGTAGAGCCGCTCCAGAGCGTAGAGGCCCTCCAACGCCCGGCTGTGACGGCTGCCGGCTTCCAGCTCATATTCCCGCAGCTCGGCCTGCCGCTCCAGCTCCTGAATTTTGCCTTGGGCTGCTTCCAGCTCATCCTGGAGGGTGACCACCCGGTCCTGCACCCCCCGCATGGCCGTGACGGAGCTCTGGAGCTCTCCGATGGCCTCCGTATTGCTCCGCTGGTGGGAGGCGAAGGACCAGGCCATCAGCAAAAAGGCCGCGATGAACAGGACCATGATATAGACCACCACCGGCTTCTTCCCCTTGGGGGTCAAATCCTCCTCCGGCTCCACGGGGCCGCCTTGACTTCGCTTTTCCAAATTCATGCCTCCGGTCCTTTCCGGCTGGTTTTCAGGAGGGCCAGGGCCTCCAGCAGATCGTTCAGATCGTCCAGGCCGTAATATTCCAGCTCAATCCGGCCCTTCTTCCGGCCCGTGACGATTTTCACGCCCCTCCCCAGGCGGGAGGCCAGGGAGCGCTGGGCCTCGGCGGCGTAGTCCACCTCCTTGGGAGGCTCGGGAATCTCCGGCTCCTCCGCAGGTTCGGTAAGCAGCTTCTTGGCCAGGACCTCCGTCTGCCGGACGGAGAGCTGGCCCTGGACCACGGTTTCCGCCGCCTTGGTTTGCAGGGCGGGGGAGAGGGGAAGCAGGGCCCGGGCATGTCCGGCGGAGAGGCTTCCTTCCTCCACCAGCTTCCGCGCGCCGGGCTGGAGGCCCAAAAGCCGCATGGCGTTGGCCACGGCGCTGCGGGACTTGCCCACCCGCCGGGCGGCCTCCTCCTGGGTCATGTGATAGGTTTGAATCAAAGACTGGTAGCCCGCGGCCTCCTCCATGGGGTTCAAATCCTCCCGCTGGAGGTTCTCTACCAATGCCAGCTCCGCCGCCTTCTGGTCGTCGGCCTCGATAACCACGGCGGGAATCTCCGTGAGGCCCGCCAGCCGGGCGGCCCGCCAGCGGCGCTCCCCGGCGATGATCTGGTAATAGCCGGAGGACAGCTTCCGCACCGTCAGGGGCTGAATGACCCCGTGCTCCCGGATGGAATCCGCCAGCTCCGCCAGCGCGTCCTCGTCAAAGAGCTTCCGGGGCTGGGCGGAATAACTTTCCACCTGGGAAATGGGTAAATACAGGTTCCCCGCGGCTTCCGGTTTTAATACGTCGTCCCCCAGCAGGGCCCCCAATCCCCGGCCCAGGCCGGAGGGCTTTTTGTTTGCCATAACGCGCGCTCCTTTCCAAAGAGGTAGTTTATTTCAAAAATTCCGACGCGAAGGCCGCGTAGGCGTCCGCCCCCCGGGAGGTCCGGTCATAGGCGCTGATGGGCTTTCCGTGGCTGGGGGCCTCGGAAAGGCGGATGTTCCGGGGAATGACGGAGGCGTAGACCTTGCCGGGGAAGTAGTGCTTCACTTCCTCCGCCACCTGGAGGGAGAGGTTTGTCCGCCCGTCGAACATGGTCAGCAGCACTCCCTCCAGCTCCAGGGAGGGATTCAGGGACCGCCGCACCAGCCGGACGGTGTTCATCAAATCGGAAAGCCCCTCCAGGGCGAAGTACTCGCACTGCACCGGCACCAAAATGGAATCCGCCGCGCACAGGGCGTTCAGCGTTAGAAGCTCCAGGGAGGGAGGGCAGTCGATAAGGATGACGTCATAGCGCTCCCGCAGGGGTTCCAGGGCGTCCTTCAGCAAAAACTCCCGCCGCTCCATGGCGATGAGCTCCACTCCCGCTCCCGCCAGGGCCTTGTTGGAGGGCAGCACGTCCCCATAGCGTGTATGGGCCACCGCCTCGGCGGCGGGCAGCTCCCCGATGACGGCGGAATAGACCCCCTTGGAGACCGTTTTGTCCACTCCCATGCCGGAGGTGGCGTTGGCCTGGGGGTCGAAGTCGCAGAGGAGGACCTTCTTTCCCGCCTCCGTCAGGGCGGCGGCCAGGTTCACACAGGTGGTGGTTTTCCCCACGCCGCCCTTTTGATTCACAACAGCGATGATCTTTGACACAAAAGCACCTACTTTCTATCGAAAATTCATTATAACAAGGTGGGGACAGGCTTGCAAGGTCAAAACCCACAATTTTTTGAAAAAATGGCGGAGAGGGCAAAAAGTTTCACGTGAAACAATCGGGGAGACGGGTTTTTCCGCCCTTCTCTATCGGAAGCCCAAGGAAAAAGCGGACACGGCAATCCCTCGACAGGGCACTTTGCCATAAAAAAGCGCCCGCCGTTTCCGGCGGGCGCTTGGTGTTTCACGTGAAACAACTTCGAAAAGACCCTCAGCCCCGGCCCAGAAGCCGGACGCTGTAGGGGGGGACGGAGGCCGCTTTCCCGGAGATTGCCTCCCCGGTGTACAGGTCCCGGAAGCCCTCCTCCGGCAGGGCCACGGCGCGAACCTCCGGGCTGGCGTTCACCAGGGTGGCGGTGCTCTCGTCAAAGGTCTCCCGGAGATAGGCCAGCAGGGGACCCTGGGCCTCCAGCCAGGAGAGGGAGCCCCGGCGAAGGGAGCTCCGGCTTTTCCGCAGTTGTCCCAGCCAGCGGAACCAGGTCAAGAGCGCCTGGTTCTCACGGCCCCAAGGGTAGGTCCGGCGGTTGAAGGGGTCCGCCGCCCCCTCCAGTCCCGCCTCGTCCCCGTAATAGACCATAGGGGAGCCGGGGAAGGTGAAGAGAATGGCCGCCGCCACGTGGAGCCGCTCCAGCCCCGCCTCCCGCTGGTGCTGGGTCAGGTGGAAGGTGGACTGGGCGTCCCGGCCCTCCGGCAGGGGAACGCCCCCCAGGATGGTGAGGACCCGGGGAGTATCGTGGGTTCCCAGGAAGTTCATGGCGGAGAAAAAGGCGGCGGGCGGGTAGTTCTCCCGGATGGTCTCCATGGCCTCCTTGAAATCCTCCGCCGGGCCATCCAGCAGGTAGTTCAGCAAGGCGGTGCGGAAGGGGTAATTCATCACGCCGTGAAGCTCGTTTCCGTGGAAGTACTTCCGGCGGCGGGAGTAGGAGATTTTGTTGCTGGCGTCCTCCCAGACCTCCCCGATGACCATGGCGTCGGGGTCCGTCTCCTCCACGGCGGCACGGAGCTTTTCAATGAACTCGTCCGGGAGCTCGTCCGCCACGTCCAGCCGCCAGCCGGAGGCCCCGGCCCGAAGCCAGCGCTTCACCACGGAGTTCTCCCCTTCGATGATGTAGTTCACGTAATCCGGGCAGTCCTCCCGAACGTTGGGCAGGGTGCTGATGCCCCACCAGGCGTCGTAGGACCCGGGCCACTGGCTGAACTGGAACCAGTCGTAATAAGGGCTGTCCTGGCTCTGGGCCGCCCCCAGGGTGGGGTAGAAGCCGTCGGCGTTGAAGTAGACGCTCTGGGAGCCGGTGTGGTTGAACACGCCGTCCAGCAAAATGCGGATGCCCTTCTCCCTGGCCTTGGCGCAGAGGTCCCGGAAGTCCTCCTCCGTGCCCAGCATGGGGTCGATTTTGGTGTAATCCGCCGTGTTGTAGCGGTGGTTGGAGGCGGATTCAAAAATGGGGCAGAAGTAGAGGGTGGAGACCCCCAGGGCCGCCAGATCATCCAGATGAGCGGCCACCCCCGCCAGGGACCCGCCGAAAAAGTCCCGGTTCTTGATCTCGCCCTCCTCCGGCCACCAGACGGGGCCGTCCTCCCAGTCCTGGTGGACCCGGCGGTCCCCGATGAGGCCCGAGGGGTCCGGCACCTCCAAACGGCAATAGCGGTCCGGGAAAATTTGATAGGTCACCCCCTCGCCAAACCAGGCGGGAGTGGGGCGCTCCTCATAAACGGTGAGCTGCCAGGGGACCGGCTCCCCCTTGCTGCGGTAGCCGGTCTTGTCCAGGAGGCACCCGGTGCCATCGTCCCGCCAGAAGCGGAAGCAGTACCAGACCAGCTCCGGCGTTTGAAAGGGGGTGAGGGAGAGGGAGAAGCAGGCCCGGTCCTCCTGAAAGCCGGAGAAGGGCATCTCCGCCTCCATCTCATGACCGGCAAACTCCCGGCGGAGAATGACGGAGCAGTGGGTAAACCCCTCGCTGGCGAGGGGGCGGCAGGTGAGGGACCACTCCTTCCCGCAGGGAAGGGCGCCGTAGGGCTTCTTGCACTGAGCGTCGCGGGAGTCAAAGACAGCGGGAACGTTCATTCAAAAAACTCCTTGCTTGTAGGATTGAGGGAAACGCGGATGTTTCACGTGAAACGCTCTGTAGGGGCGGCCCCCTGGGCCGCCCGTTTTTTCGGGAGTCCGGCAGCTTCAAGGGGACGGGCCGCCGTCCCCGGCGGCCCCTACGCGGTATTCTATCGGGGGATATCCGGTTACGGCAAGAGCTGGTTTTCTCCGGTGACGGCGGAATCGTCCTCGCCGGGGGCGAAATAGGCGTTGAGGATATTCACCGCCGTGGAGGCCAGAGCCGCGCCGGCGTCCGCCCGCTCGATGGCGATGGCCACGGCGATCTCGGGGTCGTCATAGGGGGCGAAGCAGATAAACACGCCGTGGTTCTTGGTGTCCGCCCGCACCTGGGAGGTGCCGGTTTTGGCGCCGGCGGAGACCACGCAGCTTTTAAAGTAGGGGGAGAGGGTGCCCTCCACCAGGCCCTTCATGCCCTCCTTCACCGCCCGGAGGTTTTCGTCGCTGATGTCAATTTGGTTCAGGGGCTCCGTGTTGCCCGCGGCGACCACGGAGGAGTGGTCGTAGGTCTTGGCGGCCTTTAGAAGGTGCGCCTGGCAGTGCTTTCCGCCGGAGACCAGGGTGGCCACGTAGTTGGCCAGCTGGAGTGGGGAATAGAGCTGGGTGCCCTGGCCGTAGGCCGCCCAGGGGGCCTGGTCCTGGCCCTGGGGGTTTTCCGGCAGGAGACCGGCGGTTTCGGGAATCTCGATGCCCGTCTTTTCCCCCAGGCCGAACAGGAGCAGGTACTCCCGGAGGGTTTCCATTCCCATGCGGTAGCCCAGCTCTGAGAAAAAGTAGTTGCAGGAGTTGGTAATGGCCCCGGTGACGTTCAGGTTCCCGTGGCCGGAGATTTTCCAGCACTTGGAGTAGCTGTTGATCTCGTCTCCGGGATAGCGCCAGACGCCGGTATCCTTGATTTTTTCCGTCAGGGTGGTGTCCCCGTGAAGCAGACCCGCCATGGCGGTGAAGGGCTTCAGGGTGGAGCCGGGGGGATATTTGCCCACAGTGGCCCGGTTGAACAGGGGGGCCTGGGGATCGGTGCTGACCCGGGCGTAGTTTTCGCCTTGGCGGAAGGTGGCGAGGTCATAGCTTGGATAGGAGGCCAGGGCCAGCACCTCGCCGGTGCCCACCCGGACCACCGCCGCTCCCGCGCCGCGGGTTTCGTCGCCGTCGGCGTTGAGGCGGGTGACGGTCTCCGCCAGGAAATCCTCCACCTGAGCCTGAAAGTCCAGGTCGATGGTCAGCTCCACAATGCTGCCGGGGACGGGCTCTGTGGAGTAGAATTCCCCGGTGACCTTGCCCTCGTCGTTGGTGGCCACCACCCGGCGGCCGTCCGTGCCCTTCAAATAATCCTCAAAGGCCAGCTCCGCGCCCTCCTTGCCGATGAGGTCGTCGTAGTCATAGCCCTTTTTTTTCAGGGAGGGGTAATCGTCCTCAATGGTGATGCTGCTGACATAGCCCAGAATGTGGGCGGCGTAGGAGGTCTCGTACTCCCGGACGGAGGAGAGGGTCACCTTGGCCCCGGCGTAGTTCCCGTCGCTGAGGAGGGAGATGAAGGGGGTGTCGATGTCCCGGGCCAGGACGTAGGCGGCGTAATTGTCCAGCTTGCGGACGGAGAGCTCGTACTGAACCCCCAGCACCATCCGGGCCTGGGTCATGGTGTAGTGCTCCGGAATACCCAGCTCCGTCCGCATCACGCCGATGAGCTGTGCGGGGGTGACCCCCGCCTCCACCAGCAGGTCCGCCGTCAGATCGTCAATGGTGAGGCGGTCCAGCAAACGCGCGGCCCGCTTCTCGGGGCTGAGCTCCTCGGCGGGAACGGGCTCCTCCGCCTCCCCGGCCCCTTCGCCCTCCGCCTCCGGAACGGAAAGGGCCTCCGGGTGGCGGAGCAGGTATTGGCCCAGAGCCTCCGAGCAGGGCTTGAGGCTTTTCAAATAGGCCAGAAAGAGCCGTTTTTGCTGGCTGTCCAGCTGGTCCACGGTGTAGCGGTAGGGGGCCAGCCGGGAGATGGGCAGATTGTCGCTCCAGGCCACGCCCTCTTGCTGACAGAGCTGGACGAGGCGCAAAATGGCCTCGTTGCTGTCGCCGCCGGGGGGGAGGAGGTCCGCGTCAAAGGTCAGATCGTAGGTGGAGCGGTTGGAGACCAGGGGCTTGCCGTTGCGGTCGGTGATGATGCCCCGGGAGGCCTCCACCTTCTCCGTACGGACGATGGAGCGGATGGCCTGGGCGGCGTATTCGTCGTGGTGGATGACCTGGATGTCGTAGAGCACGAAGAGATAGGTCAAAAGCACCAGCGCCAGGAAGGCCGCCAGCATATAGAGCCGGGTGTTTTGCAGTTCTTTGCGGTCCATAGGATGCCTTTCTATTCAGACTCGGCCGAGACAAGAGACGGCCCCGCCCCGGGGAGGGGCCGGTCAGTCGTCCAAATGGGTGCGCCGAAAGACGGCGCGGTAAAGCAGGGTCAGGGGAATGATAAAGGGGGCGGTTACGCAGAATTCCCGCGCCATCACCAGAGCCCCCGCCTCCCAGGCGGCGGTTCCCCGCATCCAGAGAATGAGGCAGCGGAAGCCGCCATGCAGCAAAAAGGCGGCGGCGGCGGAGAGGAAGGAGCAGAGAAACCCGGCGGGAAGCCAGCTTTGAGACAGCAGACCGGCGCACAGGCCCGTCAGGGGAAAGATCAGCGTGTACAGGCAGGGAACGGGCCCCGGCAGCAGCAGGTCGCAGACCACGCCGACGCACAAAGAGAAAATCGTCCCCGGCAGGGGCCCCTGGAAGGTGGCGGGAATTGCCGCCAGAAGGGGGTAGAGAAAGGGAATCACCCCCCAGAAGGACAGCCGCTGGAGAAGGCCCGTCTGCGCGAAGAGGCAAAGGGCCGTGGCGGCGGCGTAGAGGGACCATTTGAAAATGGTTTCGTTTCTGGCAATCATAAGCGGCCCTCCCCGGCGTCAGGTGACGATTTCAAAGGACTTGATGACGAATACCTCCGTCAGGGCGTCAAAGTCCACCGCCGGAACCAGAATGGCGTAGGAGGCCGCACCGGAATCGTCCAGCCGGACCTCCTCCACCGAGCCGATCACCAGCCCGGAGGGATAGTAGCCGTTCAAGCCGGAGGTCACCACAATGTCCCCGGCCATGGGGTCGCAGTCCGGGGGCAGGTAGTCCAGCCGCAGGCGGTTTTCCCGCATCATGGAGAAATCCCCCTGGGCCACGCCCAGGTCCTTGGTCCGAAATACCTGCGCGCCCAGGGACGTGTCCGTGTCCACCAGGGTCAGCACGGTGGACCAGTTGGTCCCCGCCTGGTCGATGACGCCCACCAGATTGCCGCGCTCGTCAATCACGCAGTCTCCCACCTCAATGCCCAGGGAGGTCCCCTTGTTCAAGGTCAGGGAGGAGGTCCAGTTGGTGACGGCGTGCTCCGTGACCATGGCGGCCTCAAAGTCCGTGAGGTCCCGGCGCTGCCGGGTGAGGTTCATCAGCTCCCGGAATTTCTTGTTTTCCTCCACGTCCGCCTCCGCCTGGCGGATGGTCTCCTCCATCTTGGCGATCTGCTGGCGGAGGGCGGCGTTTTCCGCCTGGAGGTCCGTGGTGTCCTTATAGTAGTTTTGCAGGTCGTTGAACCAGGTGGCCACCGCCGTATAGCCCGCCCGGAAGGGCGAGACCAGGATGCCCGTCAGGTTTGCCAGCGGGGAGGCGTTGGCGCTGAGCACCGACATCACCGCCATGGCCACCGACAAAACGGCGGCGGCGAAGAGCACCCAGAGACCGTGCTGTTTGAGAAAATGTTTCAATCGAATCACCTAATACAGGTCGAAGATAGCGGGGAAGGTCACAGCAGGGAAACCCCGAATTGCTCCAGCATCCGGGAAAGGCGCAGAAGCGGCAGGCCCATGACGTTGAAAAAGTCCCCCTCCAGCCGCTCCACCAGCAGGGCCCCCCGGCCCTGAACGCCGTAGGCCCCGGCCTTGTCCATGGGCTCGCCGGAGGCAATGTAGCGGCGAAGCTCCTCCGCTGTGGCGGCGCGGAAAAACACGTCTGTGGATTCCGTCTCCGTCAGCCGCCGGGCCCCCTGGCAGACGGAGACGCCGGTGCAGACCGTGTGCTTTCGCCCCTGGAGAGCCGTGAGCATCTCCAGGGCGTGGGCCTCGTCCCGGGGCTTGCCCAGGCGCTGCCGGTCCAGAAAAACCATGGTGTCCGCCGTAATGACAATGTCCTCCGGCCCGCAGAGCCGAACCGCCGCCTCCGCCTTCTCCCGGGAGATGTAGGAGACCACCTCCTGAGGAGACAACCCCTCGGGAAAGGCTTCCTCCACCTCCGGTACCCGAACCACAAAGTCCGTCACGCCAATGCGCTCCAAAAGCTCCCGCCGCCGGGGGGAGCCGGAGGCCAATACGATGTTCGACATAAGCGATACCTCAATCACGATAAAGATAGCAGCCCACGGCGTTGCGGCCGGCGGGCCGCCGAAGGCGGCGGCCCCTACGATTCCCTGTAGGGCCGGCAAATCCCCTGTAGGCGGGCCGCCGAAGGCGGCGGCCCCTACAAATCCCTTGTAGGGGCCGGCCCCCTGGCCGGCCCGTTTGCCGTTCAAGAACCGTTACTTTCCCGTGGAGCCGAAGCCGCCCCGGTCGGGGCCCTCCAGCCGCTCCACCCGGGTAAAGACCAGGGGGGGCTGGTTCTCCACAACGCGGAATTGGCAAAGCCGGGTGTTTTTCGGGATGCTTACATCCCGGGTGGCGTAGGCGGGCCAGCGCCACTGGTCCCCGTCTCCCCGGTAGGAGCCGTCCACCACCCCCATGGAGTTGGCCTGTAAGAGGCCATAGTTTTTAAAGGTAGAGCTCCGGGGAACCACATGGGCCTCATACCCCTCCGGCAGGGCCGCGGCAATGCCCAGGGGAATCAGGCAAAACTCCCCGGCCCTCAAAACCACATCCTCCGCCGCCCGCAGATCCACCCAGTCGGACCCGGGGACGCGGCAAAGCTCCTCCAGGTCCTCCACAAAATATTTGATCTTTATTTCCTTGCTCTCTCTCATCATAACGCTCCTGTGCAATCACATTTTGTACAACGGTGTCGAAACAATACGTCCCGTATTCACTCCACGCCCCGCTGATACAGCCCCCGGGTGAATTCCCCGGCGGCGGGCGAGCCCTCCTGATAGGCCCGGCAGAGACGGGCGCAGTCCTCCGGGCTCTCCGTTGTGAAGCGGAGGCGGGCGTAGCAAAGGCCCAGCCGCCGCCAGTCCGGCCGGTCCGCCAGATAGAGGGGGCGAAAGTTCTGCACCTCTGTCCGGTGGCCAAAGGCGGGGAGGAGGGGGAAGGCCGCGCCGGTGCGGTCGTTTAGGAAGTTGGGCCGGTCGCAGCGGCAGCCGGCGCTGTTTTGTATCAGGCAGTTCTCCGTAATCATCAGGGGAAGCCGCCCGTAGACCAGGGCCTCCGCCGGGAGAAGCTTTTTCATGTCCCGAATCTGGGAAAAGCGCAGCTCAAAGGAGAGACAGGCGGATTCCAGCCCCTTCTCCCGGAGGAAGGCCAGGGAGCGGCTGTTAAAGACGTTCAGCCCATAGTCCCCATAGAGCCGCCACCCGCCGTCCCGGGCCAGGGGGAAATGCCCCAGATTTCCCAGCAGCAGCCCGGTAACCCCCAGGGTCCGGGCCTTGTCCAGCCAGCGGCGGAGCAGGTCCTCGTCCCGGTCCCGCCAGACACGGGGGAGAATCGCGCAGTACTCCGCCTCCGTCTCCGGCAGGGAGGGAAGGTCCGCCAGCAGTTCTAAGGGCAGATACACCCGGGCGGGCCGGAGGTCCAAAAGGCCCCCCGTCAGCTGGGCGGCAGTGAGCAGGGAAACCGTAAACCGGGGCGCTTCCTGGGAGCAGTCCACCTCCGGCAGGGGAGGCGGGGGGAAGTGCTCCCGCCGCTTGGGCGGCTGGGCCCGGGCGGCGCTAAGAGCCTCCAGCGCCTCCCGCCGCAAGGCGTTCACCGCGGCGGCGGAGAGGTACAGGCCCGGCTCCACCGTCACGTCTGCCCCGGCGCAGCGGTAGGGGGTCCCTCCCGTCTTTTGGAGGCGGGAGGCGAGGTCCTCTGCCGTCAGGGCCCGGTTTCCGGCAGCCTCCGGCACAGGGCCGGTGACGGTGACGGCGTTTCCGTGTCTGTCGTCCGCCGTCAGGGAGCAGGGGACCCCGGACCGCACCACACAGGTAAATTCCACGGGAATCCGGCGGTCCGCCTCCGGGGGGAGGGAGGTCTCCGCCGCTGGAGCGTTCTCCGGGCGAAAGCCCAGCATCTCCGGCCCCTTCGTACCCCGCCAATAGGCGTCGGTGAAGCCGGAGCGGGAAAAGGCCCGCTCCAGGGTCTCCCGCTCCTGGGCGGTGGGTCTGCGCCCCTCCTCCAAAAGCCGGGCATAGATGTCCGTGACGGCGGCCACATAGCCGGGGGATTTCATCCGCCCCTCGATCTTCAGGCAGGCCACGCCCATCTCCGCCATCTCCCCCAGCTGGTCCGCCAGGCAGGAATCCTTGAGGCTCAAGGGCCGCTGATTCCCCGCCGCCTCATTCACCCCATAGGGCAGGCGGCAGGGCTGGGCGCAGCGCCCCCGGTTGCCGGAGCGGCTGCCGATGAGGGCGCTCATGGCGCACTGGCCGGAATAGCACATGCAAAGCGCCCCGTGGACGAAGGTCTCCACCTCGGCGGGGCAGCTTTCGCAGATGGCCGCCGTCTCCTCCCGGGAGCACTCCCGGGCCAGCACCACCCGCTCACAGCCGCCGGCGGCGATCTCACAGACCCCGCCGGAGGTAAAGAGGCTCATCTGGGTGCTGGCGTGAAGGGGCAGGTCGGGAAGCGTCCGCCGGAGCAAGTCAAAAAGGCCCCAGTCCTGGACCAGCACCGCGTCCACCCCCAGCCGGGAGGCGGCGCGGGCGGTTTCCAGGGCCTCGGGCAGCTCCCGGTCCGACAGGAGAATGTTCAAGGTGAGAAAGACCCGGACCCCCCGGACATGGCAGTAGGCCACAGCCTTGGCAAACTCCTCCTCCGAGAAGTTCCGGGCCCCCCGGCGGGCGTTGAAGGTCCCCCAGCCCAAATACACGGCTCCGGCGCCGTGGTCCACGGCGGCCCGCAGGGCCTCCGGAGACCCGGCGGGGGCCAGCAGCTCCGGCGCGGCCGAGGCGCTCACTTGGAGCCCCGGCTGTCCAGCCGCTGCTGGAGGCGGACCACCTCACGCTTCAGCTCGCTGACCTGGCTCTGGGCCTTTCCGGCCTCGTCCAGATAGCCCTTGATCTGGCGGCGGAGCTGCTCGGCGGCGGCCTGGGCCTTGAAAAGCTCGTCGGCGATGTTGGCGGCGGTGAGGACGGCGGCGTCCGTCCGGCCTACCCGGGTGCTGTTGAGCACCTCGTCCATTTTGTCGCCGACGTAAGCGCCCACCTTTTGCATGTAGGAGGGGGATTCCTCCGCCACAAAGGTATAGTCCTCTCCGCAGATGGTGACGACCACGCGGTTCGCCATAAAAAAACCTCCTTTTGCCCCGAAGAGCGGCCTTCGGGAGCGGACTGCGTAATTTTACAGCATACAGTATAGCACACCCGGCGGGGCCGCGCTATAAAAAATTCGGAAGAATTTAAAAAATTTACAAAGGCCGAAAGCCAGGGGGCAAAAAAAGCGCGCCGCGGCTTTCGCGGCGCGCTCAGCGTATGACGGCGGCTCAATACCCCACGATGAGGCCTTTTTCCATGGCGTAAAAGCTGGTGAGGCCCCGGCAGGGGACCAGCTCCACGCTTTTTACCGGCAGGTCCTTTAAAATCTGCTCCTTTAATTTCAAGGCCCCCGGCAGATTCTCACAGTGGCAGACGATGACCTCCGCCCCGGTGCAGTCCTTGCTGTCCTTCATCAGCGCCGTGATGGTTTGGTAGGTCCTGGCCTCCCCCCGGGCCTTGCCCGCCACATGGATGGTGCCCTGGGGGGTGGCGTCGGCGATGACGTGGATGCCCAGGGAGTGGAGCAGGGTCCCAACCAGGGGGCGCATCCGCCCGTTTTTAATAAGGTTGTCGAAGTTCTCCAGGGTGAAGCAGGTCCGCAGCGCCGCCTGGTACAGCCGCAGCTGGGCGCAGATATCCTCAAAGTCCCCGCCGGCCTCCAAAAGCCGCTTCGCCCGGCGGATCAGGAGAATCATGGCCCCCGCCGTGGCCTTGGAGTCGATGACGCACAGCTCCTTTTCCGGGTGCTCCTCCAGCGCCATGTCCCGGCCCAGGACGGCGGCGTTATAGGTGCCGGAGAGGTTGGCGGAGATGGTGAAGCACACCGCCCGGTCCGCTTCCTCAAAGGCCTTGGCGAAGGCGGCGGGGGAGGGGCAGGCGGTGGAGGCGGCGGACTTCTCCTGGGCCATGGCCCCCAGAAGCTGGGGGACCTCCAGCGCGTCGTTGTCAATGAACTCCCGCTCGCCCACCTGGAGCCGCAGAGGGACTGTCTCAAAGCGAATCTCCCCGCCGTCAAAGGCGCTCATGCGCAAATCGCAGCTGCTGTCGCTTATAATCTTACAAATCATACAACACACCCCATAATATGGTTTTTAATATCGTGTCTAATGTTATCATACAGGATTCCCGCCGGGTTGTCAACCGAAAACGGGAAAATCCGGAAAATTCTCCGGGAAGGGGGCCGGAAGGGAGGGCTCCGTCTGTCGGAGGGGCCGGAAGAGGGGGGGCAGAATTTTTTCCTCAAATCCAAGGTTGACATAACGGTGTGGATAACTCTGTGGATAATGTGAAAAACTCTGCTCCCGGAAGGGCTCCCGCCAGTGGCGGCGCCGTTATGGAATCACGGCGGGCGCGACATTTATCCGAAAAACGGCGGCCCAGGCCGGGAAAAGGCGGGAAAGGGGAGGCGGCGGCGGGAGGGGGTTGAACCGGGGGACTTCTTGTGATATAATCGAACCGTTTCAAAATCCTGGGCAAAACCGGGGCTTTTCCCCCTATATGCTGTGCCCGGAGGCGAAAAAAAGACGTTCCCGGCGGGTCCCGCCGGTTTTGGAGGAACTATGGCGAAGAAACAGGATTACGGCAACGACAGCATTTCCGCCTTAAAAGGCGCGGACCGGGTGCGCAAGCGCCCCGGCGTCATTTTCGGCTCCGACGGCCTGGACGGCTGCGAGCACGCGGTCTTTGAGATTTTATCCAACTCCATCGACGAGGCCCGGGAGGGCCACGGAACGTCCATCACCGTCACCCGCTTTTTGGACCGCAGCGTGGAGGTGGAGGACGCGGGCCGGGGCTGCCCGGTGGACTGGAACGAGAAGGAGCAGCGCTTCAACTGGGAGCTGGTGTTCTGCGAGCTGTACGCCGGGGGCAAATATGATAACGTGTCCGGGGACAACTATGAGTTCTCCCTGGGCCTCAACGGTCTGGGCTCCTGCGCCACCCAGTACGCCTCCCGCTACATGGACGTCACCGTCTGGCGGGACGGCTTTGAGTACCGCCTCCGCTTCGAGCGGGGGGAGATCGCGGGGGAGCTCCAGAAAACGCCCCTGCCCAAGTCCCAGGCGAAAAAGACCGGCACCCGGACCCGGTGGCTTCCCGACCTGGAGGTGTTCACGGACATCAATATCCCGGCGGAGTATTTCTCCGGCGTGATGAAGCGCCAGGCGGTGGTGAACGCCGGGATTACCTTCCATTTCCGCGATGAGACGGAGCCGGGGGTTTTTGAGGAGACGGAGTTCGTCTATGAAAACGGCATCGCCGATTATGTGGCCGAGCTGGCGGGGGAGAACAGCCTGACCTCCCCGGCCTTCTGGCAGGCGGAGAAGAAGGGCCGGGACCGGGAGGACAAGCCGGAATATAAGGTGAAGCTGTCGGCGGCCTTCTGCTTTTCGAGCCGCGTGAACGTGGTGGAGCACTATCATAACTCCAGCTGGCTGGAGCACGGGGGAAGCCCGGAGAAGGCCAGCCGCTCCGCCTTTGTCTCCGCCGTGGACAAGTACCTCCGGGAGCAGGGGAAGTACCAGAAGAACGAGAGCAAGGTCACCTGGGCGGACGTGGAGGACTGCCTGATTTTGGTCACCAGCAACTTCTCCACCCAGACCAGCTATGAAAACCAGACGAAAAAGGCCATTACCAATAAGTTTGTCCAGGAGGCCATGACGGAATTCCTCCGGTCCAACCTGGAGATTTACTTGATTGAAAACCACTTCGACGCGGAGAAAATCGCCGGGCAGGTGCTTTTGAACAAGCGCAGCCGGGAGAAGGCGGAGGAGGCCCGGCTGAGCATTAAGAAAAAGCTCTCCGGCAGCGTGGACATCGCCAACCGGGTGCAGAAGTTTGTGGACTGCCGGACGAAGGACGCCGCCAGGCGGGAAATCTACATCGTGGAGGGCGACAGCGCCCTTGGCAGCGTGAAGCTGGCCCGGGACTCGGAGTACCAGGGCATCATGCCCATCCGGGGGAAGATTCTCAACTGCCTGAAGGCGGACTACGCCCGGATTTTCAAAAGCGAGATCATCACGGACCTCATCAAGGTCCTGGGCTGCGGCGTGGAGGTGAGCAACAAGCACGCCAAGGACGTGTCCTCCTTTGATTTGGGAAACCTCCGCTGGAGCAAGGTGGTCATCTGCACCGACGGCGACGTGGACGGCTTCCAGATTCGCACCCTGGTGCTGACCATGCTCTACCGGCTGACCCCAACGCTGATTCGGGAGGGGTATGTGTATATCGCGGAGACCCCTCTTTTTGAAATCAACTGCGGGGAAAAGACCTGGTTTGCCTACTCCGATAAGGAGAAAAACGACATCGTAAAGGGGCTGGAGGGGAAGAGATACAAGATTGACCGCTCCAAGGGCCTGGGCGAGAACGACCCGGACATGATGTGGCTGACCACCATGAACCCGGAGACCCGGCGGCTCATCCGGGTGATGCCGGAGGACGTGGAGCGGACGGCCCAGGTCTTTGACCTCCTGCTGGGGGACAACCTCCAGGGGCGGAAGGACCATATTGCCGAGAATGGGTACAAATATTTGGAGATGGCGGATATTTCTTAACCATGCTGGACAAGGAGAAGAAAGTCCACCGGTCGGAGCGGCTGAAAGGATATGATTACTCCAGTCCCGGATGCTATTTTGTGACCTTCAACACAAAAGCCCGGGGAGAACATATACTTTGCAATTTAGAGACTACAAGAGAAGCAGAGGCCCCACAAAGAAAGCTTCCCTTCCCCAAGTAATCAGAGCATTAAAAAGCCTGTCCAGTAAAAGAGTGGGTTATCCACTCTGGCAGGAGCGGTATTATGACCATATTATCCGCAGTCAGGAAGAGCTGCAAGGAGCAAGGCAATACATTCAAAACAACCCGCTGATGTGGGTTTTAGGTAAGGAATAAACCATCATGCCAAAGAAGAAAACACCCGAAACCGGAAAGCCCAAATCCGGCAACCCCAACGTCTTAGGGCTCCACGCCGCGGTGGTGGAGCAGCCCATCACCGACACCCTGGAAACCAACTACATGCCCTACGCCATGAGCGTCATCGTCTCCCGGGCCATCCCGGAGATCGACGGCTTCAAGCCCTCCCACCGCAAGCTCCTCTACACCATGTACAAAATGGGCCTCCTCACGGGAAGCCGCACCAAGTCCGCCAACATCGTGGGCCAGACCATGCGCCTAAACCCCCACGGAGACGCCGCCATCTACGACACCATGGTCCGCCTCTCCCGGGGCTACGGGGCCCTGCTCACCCCCTTCGTGGACTCCAAGGGCAACTTCGGCAAGCACTACTCCCGGGACATGTCCTGCGCCGCCCCCCGGTACACGGAGGCCAAGCTCACCCCCATCTGCCAGGAGCTCTTCCGGGACATCGACAGCGACACCGTGGACTTCGTGGACAACTACGACAACACCATGAAGGAGCCCGCCCTGCTGCCCACTACCTTCCCTAACATTCTGGTCTCCGCCAACATGGGCATCGCCGTGGGCATGGCCTCCCAGTTCTGCGGCTTCAACTTAAAAGAGGTCTGCGACACGGCGGCGGCCTACCTCAAAAACCCGGACTGCGATTTGCTGGAAACCCTGCCCGCCCCGGACTTTCCCACCGGGGGGGAACTGATCTGCGACCGGGACGCCCTCCGGGACATCTACGCCACCGGACGGGGCGGCGTGAAGGTCCGGGCCAAGTGGCGCTATGTGAAAGAGGAAAACCTCATCGAAATCACGGAGATTCCCTACTCCACCTCCACCGAGGCGATTTTGGACAAGGTGGCGGAGCTCATCAAGGCGGGCAAGGCCAAGGAAATCGCCGACATGCGGGACGAGACGGACCTCTCCGGTCTTAAGCTCACGATTGACCTCAAGCGGGGAGCGGACCCGGACAAGCTCATGGCCCGCCTTTTCAAGCAGACCCCCCTGGAGGACGCCTTTTCCTGCAACTTCAACGTCCTGATTGGCGGGATGCCCCAGGTGCTGGGGGTCCGGCGGATTCTGGAGGAGTGGACCGCCTGGCGCACGGAATCCGTGCGGCGGCGGGTGTTCTTCGTCCTGGGGAAGCGGAGGGAAAAGCTCCACCTCCTCAAGGGCCTCAAGCGCATCCTGCTGGACATTGACAAGGCCATCAAAATCATCCGGGAGACGGAGGAGGAATCCGAGGTCATCCCGAACCTGATGATTGGCTTTGGCATCGACCAGGCGCAGGCGGAATACGTGGCGGAAATCAAGCTCCGCAACATCAATAAAGAGTACATCCTGAAGCGGGTGAAGGAGACGGAGGCCCTCCAGGATGAAATTGACGACCTGGAGGACATCCTCCAGGACCCCCGGCGGGTGAAAAAAATCATCCTGGAGGAGCTGCGGGAGGCGGCGAAGAAGTACGGCGAGCCCCGCCGCACCGCCATTGTCTACGCCCACGAGCTCCCGGACCCCGGGGAGGACGAGGGGCCGGAGGAGGTTCCGGTCCATGTGTTCCTCTCCAAGGAGGGGTACTTCAAGAAAATCACCCCCCAGAGCCTCCGCATGAGCAACACCCAGAAGTACAAGGAGGGGGACGGCCTCCGGCAGAGCTTCGAGACCACCAGCCGGGCGGAGGTCATGTTCTTCACCGACAAGTGCCAGGTCTACAAGACCCGCCTCAGCGAGTTTGAGGATTCCAAGGCCAGCGTCCTGGGGGACTACCTCCCGGCGAAGCTGGGCATGGACGCCGGGGAGAGCGTGGTGTTCATGGTCCTCCCCGGGGACTACTCCGGGGGACTCCTCTTCTTCTTTGAAAACGGCAAGGCGGCCCGGGTGGAGATCAAGGCCTATCAGACCTCCTCCAACCGCCGCAAGCTCACCGGGGCCTATTCCGACAAGTCCCCCTTGAAGGCGATTCTCCGGGTGGACGGGGACCTGGAGCTGGCGGCCTATTCCACGGAGCCCCGGTGCCTGATTTTCCACACCGCCCTGCTGGCCCCCAAGACCACCCGCTCCACCCAGGGCGTGGCGGTGATGACCCTGAAACCCAAGTACCAGTTGGAGTCCGTCCTCCCCGTGGAGGAGACGGCCATCGCCAATAAGAGCCGCTACCGGGTCCGGGCGGTGCCGGCGGCGGGGGCCCTGCTGCGGCAGGAGGACACGGGAGAAACCCAGCTGACATTGGAGGAATGAGACATGGCGGATTTTGAAACGGTCAAGAAGAATCTGGAGGCCCGGGGCTACGCGGTCCGGGTGTTCTCCACCGGAAAGGAGGCGGCGGACTACCTGGACGCCGCCATCGACGGAAAGTCCGTGGGCTTCGGCGGCTCCGCCACCCTGGACGCCCTGGGGCTCTATGAGCGGCTGGGGAGCCACAACAAAACGGTCTGGCACTGGAAATGGGAGGACAAGGACGCCGCCCGCCGGGAGGCCATGGTGTCCGATGTGTATCTCACCTCCGTCAACGGCCTGGCGGAGACGGGGGAGCTTGTGAACATCGACGGCGCGGGGAACCGGGCGGCGGCTACGCTGTTCGGCCATGAGAAGGTGTATTTCGTCATCGGCCAAAACAAGCTGGCGCCGACTTACGACGGGGCCGTCTGGCGGGCCCGGAACACCGCCGCCCCGCAAAGGGCCCGGCAGCTGGGCAAAAAGACCCCCTGCGCCGTAAAGCGCGACCGCTGCTATGACTGCAAAAGCCCGGAGCGCGTCTGCCGGGGACTGGTGACCCTCTGGGGCCCCATGATGGGCATGGAGGCGGAGGTCCTGCTGGTAGAGGAAGACCTGGGATTATAAGCCGGAGGCAGAAGTAAGGGGAGGAGGTCCGCCATGAGCCGGAAATTAAGCGGACTGGCCGCGCTGGCCCTGGCGCTGTGTCTGCTGACGGGGTGCTCCGCCCTGCTGGAGCGGACCTATTCCACCGCCGAGCCCCACAGCAGCAAGTTCTGGGAGAGCGAGGCCGCCGGGACCCTCCGGGCGGAGAACCACCAGGACGTGGTAAACGACCTTTTGCTTCTGGTGGGCCAGCACCGGGAGACGGCGACCCTGCGGCTGTACGACTTCAAAAGCGAGCTGGCGGTGACGGAGACTCTGGAGGCGGCGGCGGCGGAGGTCCAGCAGGAGACCCCCATGGGGGCCTATGCCGTGGAGTTTATCACCACCTCCAGCCACGCCCAGCGGGGCTATTATGAGGTGGCGGTGCGCATTGGCTACCGCCGGACCCTGGAGCAGCTCCAGGCGGTGGTGAACGCCACCAGCCCGGAGGCGCTGTACAGCCTGCTGGCGGCGGCCCTGGACGAGGGAAAGACGGAGCTGGCGGTCCGCGTGGGCTATTGGGGGACGGACGGCGAAAGCCGGGTGGAGGAGGCCATGGGCCAGCTCCGGGAGGAGCGGGAGCTGACGGAGACCATCCCCTGGGCGGTGAATTACTATCCCGGCCAGGAGAACCCCGGCCTGGTGGAGTTCCTTCTGGACCCGCCGGAGCCGGAGGAGGGGCTGGAGACAGGCGAGGAGGCCTTTGGCGGGGATGGAGAGGCGCTTGCCGGGGAAGCGGGGGAGGGGCCGGAAGAGGGCGAAGAAGCGCCCCCCGCGGACGGCGAACCGGAAAGCGTCCCGGAGGAGCCAGAGGGAGACGGCGGAGCCGTCCCGCCCGCCGGGCCGGAGGAAGGAAAAAATTAGGGAAAGTTTTTTCAGCGAAGGGCTTGACAAGGAGGAAAAGCTTTGCTAAAATACTCCTTGTTCTTGCGGGCATAGCTCATCTGGTAGAGCGCCACCTTGCCAAGGTGGAGGTAGCGAGTTCGAGCCTCGTTGCCCGCTCCAGCTCAGAAATTCCCAACGCCGCTCCGTTTCCGGCTCCGCCGAAAACTGCGCTGTGTTGGGAATTTCTTCGCCTTCAGCCGTGAACCGCGTTGTTGGGTTCACGGC
>CAQXTN010000013.1:0-49414 GCA_948916585.1 uncultured Oscillibacter sp.
AAAGGGAGTAGCCGTCAGCTACTCCCCGGAGCGGATCGCCGTATAGGATTTTGAGCAAAAATAATGCGGAGTGTCCCACAAGGATACTCAAATCCTATAAGGACACTCCGCATGGTCCGAGTGACTGGATTCGAACCAGCGGCCTCTTGAACCCAAATCAAGCGCGATACCACCTTCGCTACACCCGGATATTTAGTTTTCCAATTGTGGGCAAATATGTGGGTAACGTCATTTTATGACCAATTTCCGACGAGGAGAAGAACACGCCATCCCATGTGTTACAAGGGCTGCCGGACTTTCCGGGTGTTGCGCCCCGAACTCAAGGCTCCGGCTTCCAAACCACCCGCGCTACCAACTGCGCTAATCCCGGATATCAACGACTTTCCGCCGCTAAGGCAAAAGGACCAGCATAGAATATCCGCGACCGACCTTATACCATATACTATTTTACTAATTTATTTGCCAAAGTCAAGGAGTAAAACGCAAACGGGAAAAATTTTTGGGCACGCTGTAAAAATTTCCAGGCCTATGCTATAATGACCTCGAAAGACGGGCTGGCCGCGAAAGCGGCGGGACGATTTCCAAATTCTCTAAAAGAAGATGATTACATGTGGCTCCTGTTTGCGTTTGCTTCCGCATTCTTTGCGGGGCTTACCGCTATTTTGGCAAAGTGCGGCGTCCGCCGGACGGACTCTACCGTGGCCACGGCCATCCGCACGGTCATCGTGCTGGTCTTTTCCTGGGCAATGGTCTTCCTCACCGGGGCCCAGTCCGGCATAGAGGCCGTCGGGGGAAAGACGCTGTTGTTTTTGGTCCTCTCCGGCCTGGCTACCGGGGCCTCCTGGCTGTGCTATTTCCGGGCGTTGCGGTTGGGAGACGTAAATAAGGTTGCGCCAGTGGACAAAAGCAGCACGGTATTGAGCATTTTTTTGGCCTTTATCCTCCTGCGAGAGCCCATCAGCGTGTACAAAGCCCTGGGCATGGTTGGCGTTGGGGCGGGGACCTATCTGATGATTGAGAAAAAGGCGGGAGAGGAGCCCGGGAAGAGCTCCGGGCTTTGGCTGCCCTATGCCCTGGGCTCCGCTGTGTTTGCCAGCCTGACCGCCATCCTGGGCAAGCTGGGCATCCGCGGCGTGGACTCCAACCTGGGCACGGCCATCCGCACCGGCGTGGTGTTGGTTATGGCCTGGGCGATGGTTTTTATCACTGGGAAGAGGGCTGCCCTCCGGACGGTTCCCAGGGAGGAGCTGGGCTTGATCTGCCTGTCGGGACTGGCCACGGGGGCCTCCTGGCTGTGCTACTACCGGGCGTTGCGGGATGGGCCCGCCAGCGTGGTGGTACCCATCGACAAGCTGAGCATCTTGGTAACAGTGGCTTTCTCCCGCCTCGTCTTTCACGAGAGGCTGAGCCGAAAGGCGGCGTTTGGACTGGCGCTGCTCACAGGAGGGACGCTGGTGATGCTCCGGGGCTGAAACGACAACCGGGACACGCCTCGCGGCGTGTCCCGTCTATTTTTATGCCTGGGGATTTGCCTGATATTCGAAAAACACAATGGTTCCGCTGACGGCCACGGTGTCTCGTTCCCCCTGGTTGGTGGTTATGCTAACGCTGTCCAGCATACAGCGGAAGGCGCTGTCGTGAAGCTGCTGGAGCACCGCCTTGGCGGACTCGTAGTCACCGGTGGTGAAGGATATGGAGATGCTCCGCCGGACAATGGCCTGAGCGGTGTCCACGGTGCTGAAGGAGAGGCTATAGTCCTCCGTAGAGGCCAGGATGGAGTTCAGCTCGAACATGACGGGCTGGAGGTTGTCATAGTCGGCGATGCTCAGAGGCGGGGTCTCGGAGGAGAAGAGGGCCTCCAGCTCCCGCTCCATCCGGCGCTTTTCCTCCAGGCGGAGCTGGGCGGCCTCGATTTCCGTCCGGCAGGCATCCGCTTCCCCAAGGCAGCGGTCCCGCTCCGCCGTCATAGGCATGTAGAACAGCAGCATGTAGCCGCTGGCCAGCAGGATGACGCCGAGCAGGGCCAGGAGCATCCACTCCCGGGTGGTCAGTTGTCTCCTCATCCCTGGGACACCTCCTTTTGCAGCTGAATCAGCACGTTGGCCTGAACCGGGGCGCTGTCGTCCGCCGGAGCGCCCTCCGACTGGGTGGTGGCGGCGGTGTTCACCATGGTATAGGATACGATGGGGGAGGACTCCAGGTCCTTGACAATCCGGGCGGTCTGGGCCAGGGTTACGCCGGAGAACTGGAGCTGAACCGTATCGCCGCCGATGGAAACCGCGTCCATGGACGCCGTGGACCCCACGGCCTCGTCCAGCAGGGCCAGGACCTCCATGCGGTCAATGAGGTCCCGCTCCTCCTCCGTGGCGGAGTAGCGGCTGTAGCGCTCCCACACCTCGCTGTAGTCCGTCAGCTCCAGCAGGACGCCTTGAAGCTGTGCCTCCGCCGCCGTCAGGGCCCGCTGGGCCTGAGCGGTCTCCGCCCAGAGGTCGTAAACCAGGAATTTGCCAAGCCCCAGAAGGCACACCAGCACGAAGAGCACGTACAGGGCGATGGTCGCGGGCTTGGTGGTGCGGTCGGGCTTGTAGAAGAGGTTCATGGACCGCTTGGCGGGGTAGGCCGCGTTTCGCTTGCTCATCTCAATTCCCTCCCATAGCCGCGCCGGCGGCGAAAATTCCCGCGGAGGCGGATTGCCCGGCCTCCGGCAGCAGATCCGCCGGGTCCAGCAGGGGCAGGCCCACCGTGTTTTCGATGCTGTGGCGCAGCAGGTCCATGGACGCGCCGCCGCCCACCAGGTACACGCCGCTCAGGTTGCTGGAACGGTAAGTGAACTGGTAGAAGTTGATGACCTTCAAAATTTCCACGGCGACGCGCTCGCAGACCTCCGCCACGGCGGGAAGGGTGAGCACGTCCTGGAAATTGGTGGCCTTATAGGTGTTGGAGAGGAAGGGGTCCACGCCCAGCTCCCCCGCCACGATCATGTCCAGGTTCCGCCCGCCCAGGGCGATCTGCCGGGTGGCCTGGACCCGGTCCCGCCAGACCACCGTAATCCGGGTGAACTGGTGCCCCAGGTCTACGAAGCAGAACTCCTCCGCTCCCGCGCCCCGGGCCTGGCAGAGCTGAATCAGCGCCATCTCCTGGGGCAGAACCGTTTTTAGCCGAAGGCCCGCCTGGGAAAACATCCGGGCGTACTCCGCCAGGGTTTGCTTGGCTGCCACGGCGGCCATCATGGGCACCCCCTGGGCCGCGTCGTCCTCCTCGGAAGAGGCGCAGACGGCGTAATCACAGTGGTATTGGTCCGCCACGCCTTGGATAAAGTCCGAAAATTCATAGGGCAGGTTCAAGAGAAGCTGCTCCGTGGTCATTCGGGGCATGGTCACCAGCCGGCAGATCACCTGGCTGGGGGGCAGCGCCAGGGCCGCCGGGCCCCGGGGGAGGGACAGGTCCTTTTTCGTCTGCCTCAAAAACTGCGCGAAGGCGTGGGGCAGGAGAATGGCCCCTGTCCCGTCCACCATGTTCTCCGGCAGGCGAACCTCCTCGACGCGGGTCTCCGCCCCCCGTAGCACCGCGATTTTCAGGCTGCTGCCGCCGATGTCAAAGCCCAGCCGTGTTTTTCCCATACGTTCCTCTCCTCTCAAAACAGGCCGAAGTACCATTCCAGCACCGGCCCGCCGCAACACACCGTAAGCATCGCCCCCAGGGCCAGAAAGGGTCCGAAGGGCATGGCGGTTTTCGCCTTCCCGCCGGTCAGCGACGCCCAGATAAGGCCCAGCAGGCACCCCGCCAGCAGCGTCAAAAACAGCTCCGCCCAGCTTAAATACAGGGTCAGCACGAACAGCAGCTTGATGTCCCCGCCGCCCATGGCCTCCCGGCCCAGCAGCTTCTCCATTATCAGCACCAGGGCCAGCAGCGCCGCCGGGACGGCGAAGGCCTTCGCCGCCTCCAGGACCTCACGGACTCCGTGGCCCAGGACGAAAAACCAAACCACCCGGTTCGCCGCCAGCAGGAGGAGCAGCTTGTCGGGAAGTATCCGCGCCGCCCAGTCCGTCAGGCTCAGGGCCAGCAGCAGCGCGGCAAAAGCTAACCACTGGCCCAGCTCCAGGCTGAGGCCGAAACGCAGCCCCAGGCACAAAAACGCCGCCGCCCCCGCCAGCTCGGAAACCAGGCACTCGGCGGGGATGCGCGCCCCGCAGTACCGGCACCGTCCCCGGCGCAGCAGGAAGCTGAACACCGGAACCAGATCCCGGGCTCCCAGGGTATGGCCGCAGGAGCCGCACCGGGACCGGCCCCGGAAGGGGTGGGGGTCCCCCGCCGCCCAGCGGGAGGCGGCGCAGTCCAGGAAGCTGCCCAGTACCGCGCCGAGGATGGCCAGCCAGAAGCAGAGGTAGGCCGTCAAGAGCTGTTCTTCCATAGAGTCTCCTTTTTGGGGATTGCTCCGCAGGGGGCGTTCTCCGCGCCGTCCCGGTCTCCGCGGCCCGGAGGGTGTGGGTGGAAGGTAGGGCGGCGCGGGAAGGTCAGGGCGGCGCGGAGGCCGTCTCCTGGGAGCATTGCAGGTTCAGATTTACGGCGGCGGAGGGGTTTTCCGCCCTCCACAACCCCCGGGAAACCCGGAGGCTCTGGAGGGCGCCCGCTTACGCGGGCGTCCGATTCCCCCGCCCTGCGCCAACCCGGAGGGGGCGGGGGGTGGAAGTGAGATTAAGTAGTAGTCAAGTCACCCTTAGTGGTTATCTTATTCTCGGCATCATATACCCAAGTTGTTTTGATCGTGGGCTTTTTATCAGTAATAGTGGTGGGAGCGGTGATCTCAATTTCCAATTCACCCGTAGCGTGATTCTTGCAGGTGCATTTAGGCTCTGCTGCCTCGTCACCAGTGGGCGCAGTCTCACCGTCCTTTACCAGATACCCCTGGCTTTTATCATCCACATAGTAAGTGTACTTCTGTGCAGTCTTAAAATCGTCAGGATTGGTCACATACTCAACGGAGGCCAAGGCAATAGCATCACGGACATTGGCTTGGTCCACGGCGTGGCGGGCGCTCTCCAAGGCGTTGTTCATCATCGGAATAGACACCGCCACCAGGATGGCGATAATCGCCACCACGATCAGAAGCTCCACCATGGTGAAGCCACCCTGTTTTTTCAGCTTGGCCTTCAACTTTTCCATAAAAAGTACCTCTCTTTCAAGTTCATAGAAGTTTCTATACCCAGAGCCCGGGTTGGCGTGGGCTCAGAATACCGTTTACATATTGCCGTACATGCTGAACATGGGCAGATAGACTGCGAACAGAATCAGCACCACCAGCACGGCCATGACCACAATAATGGACGGCTCCAGCAGGGCGATGGCCCGCTTGGTTTTCAGGTCCGTCTCGTTGTCGTAGTAGGTTGCCAGCACCTTCAGCGTGGATTCCATGGAGCCGGTGGCCTCGCCCACCGAGGTCATCTGCACCAGCATGGGCGGAATTTCTTTGGTGTATTCCAGGCACTCTCCAAAGGGCCGCCCGCCCTCCACGCCGGGGAGGGTGCCCAGCACCTCCTGGGACATGCACTGGTTGGACATGGTTTTGCCGGAAACCTCAATGGCTTGCAGGATGGTCATTCCGGCGGTGAGGAGCATGCTCATGGTGTGGGCAAACTGGCTGGCGTTGGACATGCGGACCACGCTGCCGATAACGGGCATGCCAAGCTGCATCTTGGCCAGGGCGATTCCGCCCTTTGCCGTGGTCCCATAGAGCCGCACGGCGAAGATCACCAAGGCGGCGAGAGCCACTAGAACCAGGGTGTAATTCTGGAAGAAATCGCTCATGGCAATGAGGACCCTGGTGGGCCAGGGCAGGTCAATGCTCATGCCCTCGAACACCCCCACAAAGGTGGGCACGGCGTAAAGCATGATAATCGCCACCACCACCACCGCCACCAGAATGACGAACATGGGATAGGTCAGGGCGGAAACCACGCTCTCATGGGTCTTGTTCATCCGCTCGAAATAGTCCGCCATGCGCTGGAAGGCCGCTTGTAAATCGCCGGATTCCTCCCCGGCCCGGACGGTCTCCCGGAAGGTGACGGGCAGGGACTTGGCCCCCCGCTGTTCCAGGCTGTAGCTCAGGGCCCAGCCGTTGGACACGTCCTCGGACACCTGCCGGAGGAGGGCGGAGAGGTTCTTGTCCGGGCACTGCCCGGCGACCAAATCCACCGTCTGCACCAGGGGCAGGCCCGCCTTCAAGATGATGGCGAACTGCTGGCAGGTGAGGGACAGGCTTTTGGCGCTGATTTTCTGGAGCCTGGACAGGGGGTCCCGGGCGGCGGACTTGGGGACCTCCTTGATGGAGAGGACGATCTCGCAGCTCTGGCGGATCTGGTTCACGGCGTCGGTGCGGCTGACGGCCTCCACCACGCCGGAGACTTTTTCCCCGCTGGCGTAAGCGCCCTCGTATTTGTAGGTGGGCATAGGCAGGTCTCCTTTAGCATGCTGAATGGGGTCCCCTGAGGAGCAGGGGGTTCTTTGTGGGGCCTGTGCCCCCGCACAGGCCATTTCTCCCCAGAGCAGGGAGTTGGAAAACAGCTTATGAGACACTTAGTTGAAGGGGAATGGCCTGACCAGGGGGGCAGGCCCCACAAAGACAGCCTCTGCCCCTGAACAACCGTATTGCATTATGGAAGCCTTAAAAGGGCCTCTTGAAGCCCGGAGCCTTCATGGCATCCACAGGAGGAGGAACCTTGGCTCCGGTGGTTTTGGCTCCCGTTTGCGTTTGGTCTCTCAGGGCGCTCTCGAAGGTCTCCTTGCTGATGGTCCCGGCGGCGTACAGGGCGTTCAGGGCCTTGTCCATCAGGATGTTCCCCAGGGCCCCGGTGGTCTGGATGGAGTTTGCGATCTGGGGGGTCTTGCCCTCTCGGATCAGGTTGCGGATGGCCCCGTCGGTCTTCATCACCTCACAGGCCAGCACCCGGCCCCCGCCCACCTTGGGCAAAAGCTGCTGGCTGAGAACGGCTTTTAAGGACATGGAGAGCTGGAGGCGGATCTGCTGCTGCCGCTCGGCGGGGAACACGTCCACAATGCGGTCAATGGAGTCGGCGGCGGAGTTGGTGTGAACGGTGCCGAAAACCAGGTGCCCCGTCTCGGCGGCGGTCAGCGCCGTCTCGATGGTCTCCAGGTCCCGCATCTCGCCCACCAAAATCACGTCCGGGTCCTCCCGCAGCGCGGCCCGGAGGCCGGTGGCGAAGCTCCCCGTGTCCCGGCCGATCTCCCGCTGGTTGATGACGCACTTTTCCGGGGTGTAGACGTACTCGATGGGGTCCTCCAGGGTGAGGATGTGCTTGGCCTCGTTCCGGTTGATCTGGTTCAGCACCGCCGCCAGGGTGGTGGACTTGCCGGAGCCGGTCTCGCCGGTGATGAGCACCAGCCCCTGGCTGTAGGCGGGGAATTCGCCGACCACCTTGGGAAGGCCCAGCTCGTACAGGTCGGGAATGTGGTCGTTCAAAAGCCGGATGGCGGTGGACCACGACTCCTGCTGGCGGAAGAGGTTCACCCGGCAGCGGACCCCGGCGATGGTCAGCGCCAGGTCCAGCTCGCCCACGGCCTCCCCGTGGCGGATTTCAGACCCCGCCAGCTCCCGGGCGGCCTCCAAACAGTCGTCCGACGTCAGGGGCGCGCCCTCCATCTCCCGGATGGCGCCGTCCACCCGGTAGCGGGGGGTCAGGCCCCGGACCAGATGAATGTCGGAGGCCCCGTCCTTCCGGGCCTTTTCTACGTATTCTTTAACACTCATAGGTTTTCCTCCTCTTTATCCGCCGCCCAGGACCCGGTGGACCTCCTCTCTGGAGGTCACGCCGTCCAAAACCAGCTTGCGGCAGTTTTCCATGATGGGGTGAAAGTCCGCCTGATCCATAGCCGCCTCCAAATCCTTGAGGGAGCGGGAGTGGATGGCCCGCCGGATGGCGGGATTGACGGGAAGAATCTCAAAGACGCCGGTCCGGCCCCGGTAGCCGGTGCCGAAGCACTCGCCGCAGCCCGCGCCCCGGTAGAAGGTGTACTCTCCCGGGGGGAGGCCCAGGGCCTCCCTCTCCTCCGCCGAGGGGGCGTAGGGCTTTTTGCAGTGGGGGCAGACCTTGCGCAGCAGCCGCTGGGAGACGATGCCCTTCACCGCCCCGGCGATGAGGTAGGGCTCCACGCCGATGTCCAGCAGCCGGTCGATGGAGCTGACGGCGTTGTTGGTGTGGATGGTGGAGAGGACCAAATGTCCGGTCATGGCGGCCCGCGTGGCGATCTCGGCGGTCTCGCCGTCCCGGATTTCGCCCACGGCGATGATGTCCGGGTCCTGGCGGAGGACGGAGCGGAGGACGCTGGCGAAGGTCAGGCCGGTTTTGTCGTTGATCTGGACCTGGCAGACGCCGTCAATGTGATATTCCACCGGGTCCTCCAGGGACACGAGGTTTACTTCCTCGCTTTTCAGGCGGTCAATCATGGCGTACAGGGTAGAGGTCTTGCCGGAGCCCGTGGGGCCCACCATAAGAATGACGCCCTCGGTGGCGTTGTCCACCAGCCGGCAGAACCGCTCCCGGTTGTCCCCCTCCAGGCCGATGCCCTCCAGGGTGGCCAGCTCCGGGGTCTTCCGCAGGAGGCGGATGACCACCTTCTCGCCGTGGATGGTGGGCAGGGTGGAGATACGCAGGTCCAGGCTCTCCTGGCGGACGGTGACGTTGGCCCGTCCGTCCTGGGGAATCAGCTTCTGGGCGATGTCCATCCGGGCCATGATCTTCAGGCGGGAGATGACGGAGCTTTGAAGCTCCCGGGGCACCGGGATGATGGCCCGAAGGGCCCCGTCGATGCGCATGCGGATGGTCATGCTGTCCTCGCCGGGCTCCATGTGGATGTCGCTGGCCCCTTCCGTACAGGCCCGGTCGATGATGGAGTTCACCAGCCGGATGGCCGGGGCCGCGTCCGCCTCGTCCCCGTCCACGGTCATGCTCTGGGGCTGTGCCAGGGCGGCGGCGCCGTACTGGCTGCCCAGCAGGTCCCGCTGCATATCCTCGATGGCCTGCATGGCCCCCTGGTTGCTGTAGAGGTTCTGGAGCGCCCGCTCCACGGCGGCGGAAGCGGCGATGATGGGCACCACCCGGCGGCGGGTGACCGCTCCCACCTCCTCCACGGCCATGAAATTCAGCGGGTCCGCCATGGCCAGCCACACCTCGGACCGGGTGGCCTTGACGGGAACCGCCATGTGCTTTTTCGCCAGATTCTTCGGCAAAAGCTGGGCCATTTCCGGCGGGATGGGGTAGGTATTCAGGTCGATGAACTCCACGCCCAGCTGGTTCATCAGCGTGTCGATGAGCTGTCGCTCCGTGATGAAGCCATGGGTTTGCAGGATGGAGCCCAAGCGCTGGCCGGTGCCCTCCTGGAGCGCCAGGGCCTCATCCAACTGGGCCTGGGTGATGTCGCCGCTCTTGACCAGCAGGTCGCCAAGCTTGACGTATTTCATGGCGTTGTTCCTTCTTTCTCCGGTGGGTTCAAACAGCGGATGACAACGTTTTTTGCCTCCGCACGGATGCCGCTGCTTTTGCGGCCGACCGTCAGATTCAATGTAAAGCAGGCTGTATCCCGGTCGTAGGAAATCTCCATGTCCTCCACCTGATACTCTCCGTTTTTATAAGCGCCGCCCCGGTCGGTTCCCTCTTTTTCTTTGGGCAGAAGCTCCTTGTCGCCGTCGTTCCCGCCCTTGACGAGAACCTGTCCGCTGGACCAATCCAGATAGAGACCGCCGTTGTATGTAGGCGATTTGCTTGCGCCGCCGCCGCCGGATACCTCGAAGGCGTAGCGCAGCTCTCCGGCGACGGCGTTGGTCAAGGAGTTTAGCAGCAGCTGGGTTTCTGCCTCCGCCGTAAGGTCAAAATAGGTTTTCATGGTTACGCTGAGACCGGAATTCAGCATGACGCACAGCAGCATTAGCACAGCCGTGGCGCAGAGCATTTCCACCAGGGAGAACCCGGAGCTGTTTTTCAGTTTCCGCTTCATGGGCCGTCTCCTGTTCCGCTGGATGTGGGCAGCGGGTCCATGGCGTAGGAGAGCAGACGCTCCCTGCCATAGAAGAACAGCCCGCCGTCAGCGCCTGGCACGATATCAACAAAGGCGCCGTCTTGATTTGCCATGGTGATCTTTGTCCCGGTGAGTGTGCCCGTGTAGATATCCGACTCGTCGGGGTTGCCGGGGTCGGAGGAGGGAACCGCTTCCTTGCTCTGCCGCTCTGCCCGGGATAGGACCTCGTAGTATTCCGCGTCCGCCGCCTGGGCCTGGAGGTCGATGCTGGTGGAGGCCGAGACGGCTCCTGCCAGCAGCATGATGGACAGGGAACAGACCAGCACGGAGGCCAGTACCTCCACCAGGGTCTCGCCCCGGGAATTTTTCAGCTTTTCTCTCATCCGTTCCCCTCCGTGTGGGTGCCTTTGGAAATCCAGTCCAGCTCCCAGATGATGGCGTCCTGGGTCACGCGCTTCAAGGGTTCTTCCGTCACGACATCCAAGGTTCCCCCATATGCCGGACCGGGCATGGGAACCTCCTTTTTGGGAAGTCGTGTTCCCGGGAAATAGTCGATGGCGGGCGCGCTGCCGGGAGACGGCTGCTCCGGGTCGGGGATGCCGTCCGGCTTGGTTTTGACCAGCTTGGCCTCCAGCTCCGCTTCCATGGAGTAATACTTGGGCGTGCCGTTGGCGTTTACCCCATCCTCCAGCGTCGCGGTTAGGTGGATGCGGCGGCTCTGGTTCATGTCGATTTCCACGGTAACGGTTTGAAATGCTTCCGAGACAGCGGCGTCGCCGCTCACCTCCACGGTTAGGGTTCGGGTGGACGGAGGCGGATCGCCGGGCAGGGGGTTGGGTGGATTGGTGGGGAGGGGGGCGGTTTCGATGTCTTTCAGACCGTCATAGCCCACGCCGGTAAACTCCCTGGCGAACACCCGGTCCAGCTCCTTTTGAAAGGACAAGACCGCTCCGTCCGCCGTTTTCCCGTCCGCGTCCAGCTCTGCCAGAGCCGCGCAGGAAAACGCGCCCGCAGTCTGTTCTATACAATAGTATTCGGTAGAGGTGGTGGTTTCCTGGCCGTCCTCTGTTACCGTTAGGACCTCGGTCCATTGGGTGACGGTGTACCGCCCTTGGTACGCCGCCCGCTCCAACTGGCTGGAAACCAGCCGGATGGCGGAGGACAGGGCCAGGTACTGTTGCTGCTCCTCGTAATTGCTACGGATTTTACCCGCGTTGGAGACCGCCGCCATCAGGATGGAGGCCGCCGCCATCATGCAGACCAGGAGGAACAGCAGCGCCAGGAGGATGGACGCCCCGTTTTGACTGTGAAGTTTTTCGCGCAGCTGTTTCACGGGACGTTCATCCTTTCATTTTAAGCGTCAATCAAGGGGTTTCAGGCAGCGGTTCGTCCGCCGGGGAATCGCCTTCCGGCGTCTCTTCCTCCGGCGCTTCCCCCTCGGAAGGTTTTTTCAGCAGCGGCTGCTCCTCCGGCGGCAGGGCTTCCATGCCTTGCCCAACCGGCAGGTTTTCCGGCGGATCTGCCGGTGTCTCCTGTTCCACGGTCAGGGTCAGCACATGTGTTTGGGGCTCGTTTTCCGGAATGAGCTTGTGGTCCTGACTGGTCATGACCAGGGTGATGGACAGCCGGGTCGGCGGGATGCTTGTCACATCCGGGCCGTAGGTCAGGGTATAGGCGGTTCCGTCTCCGTTCGTCTGCTTCGTCAGGGCCGGCTTGTTGGCCATATCCTCTACCGCCGCGTTGCGTATTTCAAAGAGGAGAACGTCGCCTTCTCCCTGGGCGCTCTCCGGAATGGAGAGGCTGGAGGGGAAGGAGATGACGCAGGTGAGGGGGGCTCCGCCGTCTCCAGGCTCAGGGAACTGGATTTCCCAGGGCTGAATCACGTCAACGCGGATGTCTCCTCCGGCGCCTCCGCCGTACTCCTGAACCTTGGGGTTATCAGGGTTGTCGGGGTCGGGGGTGGTGACGGTGTAGGTGAAGTCGGCGTTGGCGCCCAGTGTCAGATTCTCCGTCAGCGCCTCCGGGGGAACCGCCGTGGTGAAGAGAACGCTGGGAAGTTTGTCGCCCGCCGCCTCCGCCGTCAGGGTTCTGGCCGTGAGATAGCCGGTGCTTCCGCAGTTGGGGTCGCCCTTGAGGACCAGCTTGCCGTTCTCCAGCCGCTCATCCATCGGCCGGCCGGCTTTGTCGGTGGCCTTGACGGCAATTTCCACCGTGTCGCTGGGGAACAGGAACAGCCGGGAGGGCCGCAGCTCCACAGCGGCGGTGATATGGACGGTGACGGAGAGGGAATAAGCGAGACCGGCCTGATCCGTATAGGTGATGTGCAGGATGTCCGTGCCATCCCGCAGGGGGGACAGGGTAAGACGGTAATAGGGCTTTCCCTTTTCCTGCTCGTTCAAGATTTGACCGTCGCTCAGGAGCTCGGGCTCCTTCACTTCGGCGATGGTCTTGACGGCGGGGGCGTCTCCCCCTTCTTCCTCTGCCTTTTTAACGCTGTCCCACTCGAAGGACCATCTGCCGCCTTTGCCGACGCCTTCCGTCAGGACCAGATGCTCCTGGTATGGGGCGCTGCCGTTGACGAACAGGTCGATTTCGATGGGGCTTCCGCCCAGGAGGGTGAATTTCCCTTCCGCGTCAAACAGAGTTTGCCGCCGGAAGCCCTTTAGAGGCCAGTCGCCGTAGTGGACGTGATATTTCCCCTCGTCCTTGACCAAAATGGTGGGGAAGGGATAGTCCCGGTCCCGGAGCTGCGGGGCGTCGGCAGGCGGATAGCTGTACTTGCCGGGGACGGCGACGCCCTCCTCCGTCTCGGTAGTGACGGGCCGGAACATCGCGTCCTCCGCTTCGTCCTTTCCGGCGTTCAGTAGCTGGTAGATGTCCAGATCAGGGGCTTTCCCGGGAATGTTCGTTTGCTGCCCCGCCAGCTGTTCGTAGGTCAGGCCGGCAGCATCACAATAGCCGCCTCCAGGTTGACGGAAATAATCCGGGTCCGTGGTGTAGTAATAAACCCAATCGAATCTCTTTTCTGCCGTATCTCCGACGCCTGATACACGGTAGACCATCCAGCCCCGGAACATATAACGATTGCCCTGGAGCTGGAACAACGGCAGTCCCGCCTCAACCGGTAAGTTGGCAGGGTAATAAAGGCTGGCGCTGTAGAAGTCGGAGCCGCCAATTTCCCGGATTCTGCTGTTCGCGGTCAGTATGGGGTTATTCAAATTGTACCCGCTGCCGACTTCATACGACGTATTGATAACCGGTTTTCCCGCTTGGGTTCTAAGATCGGTTTTGGCCTTTCTTTCAGCCGCGTTATCCAGAAATGTTTTCGCATCGCCGCTGTAGTTCACCAGAACCTCATCGGCCAGAAAATAGCAGTTCTCATATGTGGTCGTTCCGTGGTTTTTCGTATTGTCAAACGTTCCAGAGGGATTGATTTCCCCGGTGCCGCCGACGGCGTAGAGGCCCTTGATGGCCGAATGCGCTTTCAGGTCGGGGAGCTGAACGAAGCTGTAGCAGTTAATCAGTCTGTTGTCGGTCCAGCCCTTTGTGGGGTCGGCGCCTCCTGTCGAGGGGTCGTCGATAAAGCCGATGGTCAGATTTGAGTTATTCCCAATCTGGAGGGGCTTCATGTAGCTTCCGCCGACAATACCGCCGATGTAGATGCCCTTCTCCTCGATTTGGATATCGCTGTTTTCGTCCAGGGAAATGGAGCCTCCGGCGTAACAATTCTGGATGCTGCCTTGGCAGGAGCCCACCAGACCGCCGGCGCGGATGTTGTCGTTGGCCACGGTGCCGTTTTGCAGCACAATCTCCGCGCTGGAGGCGCAGCCGGACAGGGACATGTTGGACAGGCCCAGCAAACCGCCCACGCCCACGCCGCCCCAGATCTTGTCGGCTTTCGCGGTGTAGGTTTTTGCCTCGATTTGATAGCCGGAGACGGCGCAGTTTACCACGGCGGTCTGGCCGGGCTTGCCGTTCTCGTCGTGGGAGGCCGCCATGCCCGCCAGGGCTCCGATGGCGTACCACTGGCTGGAGGTGTCTTTGTCAAAGACGCTTTTTACAAAGCTCTCACCGGTGGAGGAGTAGAGGACAATGTTTTTCAGTATCCCGTTGTAGACCACGCCGAAAAGGCCCGAGCAGGAGGCCGTGCTTCCCTGGATGTTAACGTTTTCAAGGACATAGCTGTTTCCGTCGTAGACGCCTCCAAACCACCCGTCCAGATACCCCCGGTTTTCATCGGTGTTGGTGGTATCGTAGTATTCGGCAATGGGAGAGTAGGTTTTATACGCTCCGTCCGCCGCTCGTTCCCCCTTGATGTCATAGCTCTGCTTCCAATGATATTTTCCGGTATCGCCGCCGGAGGACAGGTAGGGGAAGCTGGCAATACCGTGCGCTCCCGTTCCCTTCAGCTCCAGCACGGTATTGGTATCCCGGTTCACGTTGTTCCAGTCGATAAGCTGAAGCTGGGTGATGGAGCGGATGCCATAGGGATTCTCCTCAACGCCTGGGGTGTCGCCCGCAAGGGTCCATACCGTGACCGGCTTCCACCAGTCGCCTGCTTCGCGGCTGCTGCTGGTGAACTGGGGAACGTCCTTGGCGATATCCCAGCCGCCGCCGTCCCGCTTCTCCATAGCCAGAGCCCCGGCGAACAGGGGATTAAGCGCGAAGGTAACCTTGATATCTTGATCACCGCCCTCGAACAGCGTCAGGGTGCCGTTGGGGGTAGAGGGATTGCTGTCAGGATACAGGCCACCCAGACGGCTGTCTAAGCCGTAGCTGTGGAAGGAGTGGAACTGGAACTGCGTTTTTCCCTCCTGATCCAGCTCATAGGACATGAGCTTGGCAAGGGCCTCGTCTACCTGCTTGTTGAGACCAGCGGGACTGGATGGGCCGGCGGTCTCCTTTTCTTGTTCCAAAGCCCGGAACTTTTTGCTGTCAAAGACCGTGCCCGCCCCGCCCCCATCGGAGTACAGGAGGGGGAGTGGGGTATCCTCCAGAATGACGGTTACGCCCTTTTTGTTATAAATGCCGTACCCGAAGCGGGTTACCTCGCCGCCCTCATCGTGAGCGGTGGAGAGGGTGGAGAGCTTGACGACGGTTTTGGGGGATTCCTCCGTGTCGCCGGGGTCCACCGCTAAGAGACTGACATGGTAGGAGGGAGCCTTTCCGGGAATCCGGAGCTCCTCCCAGTAGTACACGCCCATGTTGCCCAGCTTCAAGGGCTTGGGCCAGTCACCGTAGTGAGTGAAAGCTCCGCTATTCCTTACGCCGGTGGGGTAGGGAAAGACATTTTCCTCTTGCTGGCCCTCTTGAACCGCCACCTTGCCCATGCCGGACACGGGAGAGTCCTTTGCCGTCAGCTGAACATAGGTGAGAGAGACGGCGGCGTCGCCCTCGCCCTCGTCGTACTTGGCGAGAAACTCCTCGCCGCGATGGGAGAAATTGCCGTTGTTGAGATAATAAGTCCCGGACTGCCGCCCGCCGTTGGAGAAGGCGCAGAAGCCGTAAGCCTTCGCGTTTACGCCGTCGGTTTTCAGGTCCATAGCGGAATAGGAATTGGAAATACTTCCGGAATTCTGGCCCACGAAACCGCCCAGAAAAACAGGGGCATTGTCCTGGGCCGCCAAGGCGGCCAGCCGTCCCACGGCGTAGGAGGCGCTGATCTGCCCGGAGTTGGAACCGGCCAGACCTCCTGCGTAGGCGCTGCCGTAGTTAGAGGCGTCCACGTGGAGATAGGCGGACTCGGCCGCGGAGTTTTGGACCAGGCCTGCGTTCATGCCGCACAGGCCCCCGATATAAATTCGGGTGGTGTAGATTTGGGTGGTAAGGTTCACGCTGTCCACGGCGCAGTTTACAATTTTGCCGGTCAGGGTGTTGAGACCCGCCAGCGCGCCCAGGTAGGTGTCCTTTTCGCTGCTGTAGAAGATGATGGACCGGGGTTTGCGCGGCGTCTCCCCGCCCTCCGGCCGCTCCGTGTCCGACGGGTCCAGGCTGTAGACGATGTTTTCCAGCGTGCCGCCGGAGCTGCCGAAGAGGCCCGCGCAGACCCGGTTCCTGTCGTTCTCGGGAATCTCGAAGGCCACCCGCCGGATGGCCAGGCTGTTGCCGTTGTAGGAACCCAGGAAGGGACGGGCTTGAGTTCCGATGGGGGTTTGAAGCTGGAAGTCCCGTTCGTCGTAGCGCAGAAGTGAATACCCCTCGACGTCCCGATAGCCCGTGTAAATATCCTTGTCGCCGTCCAGGCGCATCCCCTGCTGGAAGGATAGGCGGGCGTTGTTGTAGTAGTCCGCGTACTTGCTCAGGTGGAAGAAGTGGCGGGGCGTGCGGACACTGACGCTGACCGGAGCGGTTCCGGGGGTCAGCGCCTGGGTGATGTAGGTTTTAACCGCCTCGGCAGTCTTTTCGGGGGCATAGGGGGGCTGGTTGTCTTGATAGCGGTCTTTCCATTCCCCGTCCCAATCGATGAAAGGAGCGCCGTCCTCCGCCGGGACAAAGGGTTTTACCGTCTCGGCAAAGTGAGGGTTGTAGAAGTACTCGCCGGAAGCGGGCAAATTGTTGGCGTTTTCCAGCGGGATGTCGGTTTCAAAGCGGAGATACAGGTAGAAGTCCTGGCTGGTAAGGGCTTGGAAGTTCTTGCCGCCGGCTGTGCCGGTGAGGGCGCCGATCACCAGCTCGGTGGGCAGAGGGGCTAGGTAGTATCTGTCTGGGACCGCTTCGCCGCCCTCCTGCCGGGTCCAGGTTGCCGAGAGAAGCCGCGTCTCGTTGGGGCCGGAGGGAGCGCGGTTGACGTAGGTATAGGGTCCCAGCGCCGCCTTTTCTCCATTTTTTCCGAGGTAGGTATATGTAACCTGGAAGCTGCCGCTCTTAGGCAGGTCCTTTTCCATCAGAGCCACGGCGTAGCCGTCGGTTTTGATGGTGATATTTTGGCTGTCCTCCAGCTTGCCGATCAGCTCACGGGCGTTGCCGCCGGAAAAGCCGATTTTTCCGGTACTGTCCTTCTCATAATAGACCAGGCTGGGTTCTTTGAAATAGGCTGCCCAGTCTCCGTAGTGGGGAAGGCCCTTCAAGCCGGGGAAACTGTACTTCGTCAGGTTTTGCTTCTCCTGGAGGTTGTAGGGATTGGTGTTCTGACTCTCCGTACCGGTACGGTAGCCTTTGAACTCGAAGAGGCCTCCCATAACCGAGAGAAACTGCTTGTCGGACATATCGTTGTAAGATTTTTCCATCGAATCTGCCGGGTCTCTGGAGGGAATGGACTCCGCCAGATAATAGGAGTTCTTGAACCTGCCTGATCCGTCGTCAATTTCCTGAACCAGGGGGAACACGCTGGAATCCTTGGAAATGCCGGGATACGACATGGCGGAATAGGCGTTCTCCGCCGCGACTTTCACCGCCCCCAGACACAGACCGGCCGCCGCCTCCGTCCCCTCCATTTGGATGAATCCGGCGGCGTAGCAATTCTGTAGGGTGGTGGTGTTGGAGGTATTGCCAATCAGACCCGCGGCCCGCCCGCCGGCCAGATAACAGTCGGTATAGGAATTTTTCACGGTAATGATCACGGACCGGGAGCCGCCGAGCAGTCCGGCGGTGTACGTGGTTCCTTTGACCAGGGTAGACGCGAAGCTTCGCTCAATGGTGAAAGTGTCCGCCCCTTGGGTAGCGTTATTGGTCCGGTCGAAATGACCCACCAGGCCGCCCGCGTAATCGCCGGTGATGGGATACTCATATTGTGTTGTGCTGCTGCCCAACAGACCGCGGAGATCCAACTGGCCTTCCTCCGGTTCCCAATATGCCTGGCAGCTTGTGCAGTTGGACGCTCCGCTGATTCTACCGGCTATGCCGCCCGCGGCACCGGCCGCGCATGCCGCGAAGGTGTTGACGGTACGGACCTGCTGGAACTTCTGGTCTTTGGCGCTGAAATACTTCACGCCGCCTGTGGCCATCGCGGCCTCGGAATTTCCGCCTCCGACGACGCCGCCCGCGGCGGCGGTTGCGGAATTGTTATCTGTACAGGTAACGCGGGAGCCGGTGACCAGGATATCCCGGAATTCGTTCCCCGCCCCGGCGCAGCCCACCAGGGCTCCGGCGGGCTTCGCGGCGGTTACCTCGGCGTCAACCAAATGCACGCCGGTGAACTTGACGGGGTTCGCCGTGGAGGAGTTCGGGGTTTTGGCGAACAGCCCGGCGCCGGATTTTCCCTGGGCGCTGTCGTTTGTTACCAGCAGATTTGTAATCTCGTTCCGGCGGTTTTTGCCGTCCTCGACGGTCCAGCCGCCGTCGAAGGAGCGGAGCTCCTCGTTGTCAATGGGACGGAACGCATAGAGACCATAAGGCTCGCCGGGCTGTTTTCCGTGGCACTCAATGTCCTTGAGCAGCATGGCGGAGGTCTTGCCGGCGGCGGCGGAGGTCTTGTTATCCAAATTTTGGAGATGGCGCAGGTTCTCCAGGCGGGCGGTGTCCCCGCCGCTGCGCTCGGCAAACAGGCTGTTGCCCGTGTCGGAGCCGGAAGCGGAGGTGGACCGGCGGCCGGGGGCAAACAGCTCAATCTCGGCGGTGACGGTGAAGTCCTTGCCGCACACAGGGACGGAATCGAGGGCGGTGAACAGCTGCCAGAAATGCCGGCCGTTGTCCTGGGCCGGGTTTGTGTCCAGCTCATCCAGCACCCAGGTATAGACGACCTTGCCGCTGGCGATGGTTTCCTGCCGGAAGATGACGCGCTCATTGTAAGGAGAGGTGATGATGGGGTAATAAGGGGACGAGGCGTCGGAACTGCCGCCGGAGCTGCTGTACAGCGTAATGGGGTCCTGATCAGGATAGCTCAGGGTGACGGTCCGGTGGGTATTGGTGTTTAGCTTGGCCTCGTCATAGCCGCCCATCAGCTTTCGGGCGGCTTCCGGGATACTGAATGTGACCTTCACCGTAAGCCGGTCCGCGTTTTCAACCTCAACCATGACCTCCGGCGCGGGAAGGGGGGTGTAGTTCTCCCGTTCCGCCTGCTCACCGCCGTAATAGCCCAGCATGGGACCCACATCGCCGGGACGCATCCGGTCATCCCTGGATTTTTTACTCCAGAGGGTAAGGAAGTCGATGGGGTCGGACAGGCCCATATAGAGGATGTCTTTTTCCGCGTAAAACACGTCGGTGACAGCCCCGCTGGCGGGGTTGTAGAAGATATAGAAGTCCCCATTCAGAAGAGCGGGGTCAATGGCTCCGGCGGTCAGCAGTCCCTTTTCGGCAGCGTCGCTCTTGGAGATGTGGATGGGCTGGGCCGGGGTTCCACCCTCGGCCAGAGGCGCCACGCCCAAAACGCCGTCCAACTGGCCGCCGCTGTTGAGCAGCACGGCCCGGTTTTCTGCGGCCATGTAGATTTCCCGGGCGGCGTTGTCCAGCTCAGTAATTTTGAGATAGTCCCGGTAGTAGGCCGCCGCCACAGCGGAGAGGCTCAGCAGAATCACCAGGATTGCCACCACGGCCAAAGTCTCCACCAGAGAGAAGCCGTGGTTTCTTTGTTTTTTCACACGTTTGGTCATGGCCATACCTCAATGCACTGCGCCTGACGGCGGAAACTTTAATATATATCCGATTCGGATATTGAAAGCATTTTATCATATCCGATTCGGATATACAATCACTTTGTTGGAGAAACTGAAAAGATTTACTGGAAACGGTTTTGAGAGGAGGGCGCTTATGGAGCTTGATTACCAGGCTATCGGCGTGCGCATCCGCCGCCTGCGGAAGGAACAGGGGCTGACCCAGCAGACGCTGGCGGAGATGTCCGGTCAGGAGCCGTCCAATATTTCTCATATCGAACGGGGCGCCACAAAGCTCAGCCTCCCCACCCTGGTCAGTGTGGCGAACGCCTTGGAGGTAACGGTAGACCAGCTCCTTTGCGACAGTCTTCCCGCCTCCCGCTCCGTCTTTGAGACGGAGGCGGCCCGCATCCTGTCGGACTGTTCCCACCTGGAGCTGAAGGTCATCACGGAGACGATCCGCACGCTGAAGGAGAATCTTCGGAGATTGAAGCTTGGCGAATGAGCTAGTCGGACTGGTGCTCCGGCCAGCAGCAAACCCCCACGTCCAAAGAGATGTGTTCCCGGAGGTGGAAGTTGGCGTACCGGCAGAACCAGCAGCCGCTGCCGCAGGCGAGGCCCACCGTCCGCACCGTGAAGGCGGGGCAGCGCTGGGCCGGCCAGACGTTATAGCCAGTCATGGGCTTGCGGAGGGTTCGGCCCTTTGCCGCCTCTCCCAGGCGTTGGGCGTGAGACCTTATTTTCATTTGTGGTCTGCCTTTCTTCGGTCATAAAGGATGCGGCAGAAGCTTCGGATTATGGAAAGGACTGCCCTGAAAAAAGCTGCGCGCGGTTCCTCATTTTGGGTTTTGCCCCTGATTCGGCTTGACAAATTTGGAGAGGGCATGTTATGGTCAGTATAGCAAGAAAACGCGCGCGTTTGCTACTTTGCGTAAATTTTGTTTGATTTTGCGCGGAATTTGCGCGGGGAGAAGAGGGTACTTTTATGATCAGACTGGCGCTTTGTGACGATGAGGCGGAGCAGAGGACGGCCATTGGCGGCTTGCTGCGGGAATATGTGGCGAACCGGTCGGCGCTGGCGGTGAAGCTGTCCGTTTTTTCATCCGGTCAGGACCTGCTGGATGCGGCGGAGGAGTGCGGCGGCTTTGATCTCTATGTGCTGGATATTGTGATGCCGGGGCTCAGCGGCATCGATTTGGGCGTGCGGCTGCGGGAGCTGTACAGCGACGGGGCCATCATCTACCTGACCATCTCTCCGGAGTACGCTGTGGATTCCTACGCGGCCCGGGCCTTTTATTATCTCATGAAGCCGCCGGAGCCGGACAAGCTCTTCCAAGTGCTGGATCAGGCTGCGTCGGACCTGGAGAAGCGGCGGGCCGCCTGCGTCGCCGTCCGGACAAGGGGTGGGCTGGAGCGGCTGCGCCTGGACGAGATTATTTATGCCGAGCTGGTGGGCCGGGCGGTGCGTTACCACCTGGTAAACGGAACCAGCCTGGACAGCGTGACGGTGCGCAGTCCCTTTCAGGAGGAGACGTCGGCCCTCCTGGCAGACCCGAGATTTTTCCTCTGCGGGGCCAGCTTTGCGGTGAACCTGTTTTACGTCACCGCCGTGGAGAAGGGTTTTCTCCGTATGGACGGCGGAGCCCGGGTCCCTTTGGCCCGGGGGCTGGCCGCCCGAGCCAAGCGGCGTTGGAGCGATTTCTGGCTCAACGCCTCGGGAGGTGAGGGGCTGTGACGGCTTTGCGGGATATTTCCCAGATCTGGTCGATGGCGCATGTCCTGGTTGTGTTCCTTTTGCTGTTTGAGTCGCGCCGCCCTTGGCGGGCCACGGTTGCGATCTGCGTGTCCGGCGCGGTCGTGATGAGCGTGGTGACGCTTGTGGCGGCGGCTGTCCTGGGGCTGTCTCCCTTTGCGCTCATCTTTTTCACCTGTTCACTGCCCAGCATGGCCCTGTTTTTCTGGATTTCCAAGTACCGGAATGGGAGGTTCTTCTTCCTCTTTTGCCTGTCGGATACCATGTGCATTTGGCTGATCCAGGTGACGAGCTTGCTGGACCGGCTGGTGGGAGGCGAGTATGCGGTGATGTTTTTGGGCCGCCTGATCCTCTTCCCCCTGGCGGAGTGGTTTATCTGGAAACAGCTGCGCCGCCCCTATCAGGAACTTCAGCGGAAGCTGGAACGGGGCTGGTGGCTGTTTTCCCTCATTGGACTGCTTTACTATCTGATGCTCGTCATGGTGTCCATTCCCGTGGATGATCCGATGCCCGGCTGGAGGGGCATTCTGCTTTTGCTGCTGGTGCTGGCGCTGATGCCCCTGACCTACATTTCCATTCTCCACTCCCTCTGGCGGCAGATGCGGATGTATGAGAACGTCCGGCTGATGGAGATCCAGCGGCAGGATTACGACGCCCTGTGCCAGAAGATCGAGGTGGGGCGCATCTACCGTCACGACATGCGGCATCACCTGGCCGCCGTGGAGAGCATGCTCCAGCAGGAGGACAGCGGAGGGGCCCTGCAATACATCCGTGCGCTCAGCGGCGGGCTGGAGGAGCTGGCCGAACCCGTCCGCTGCGCCAACCCCGCCGTCAACGCGGTGCTGACGGCCTGCATCGTCCAGGCCGCCAACGTGGGCTGTACTGTGGAGACAAGGCTCCGGGTGCCGGAGCAGCTGCCCTTCGAGGAGACCGATCTCTGCGTCATCCTGGCCAATGCCCTGGAAAACGCCATCCACGCTTGTCAAGAGCTGCCGGAGGACCGGCGGCGGATTTACCTGTCCGTGGAGCTGACGGAGAACCGGAGGCTGTTGATTTTGGTGGAGAATCCCTGCCTCCAGCCGGTGCCCTTCGGGCCGGAGGGCCTGCCGGACGTGCCCCACCGGGAGGGCCATGGCCTTGGCCTCCAAAGCGTGAAGCGGGTGACGGAGAAGTACGGCGGCCTTTTCCGGTGTCAGTGGGAGGAAGGGCGCTTTTTGTTCCGGACGGTGCTGATGCCGCCCGCCGGACCGGCGGAGCCCAAGGAAACCCGTGGCCCAAGGTGGGCGGCTTTGGTGGTTTTGGCCGCGCTGGCGTTCCTGCTTGTGATGAACGTCCTTCCGGCATTGGCGGACACATTGGAGGAGCTTCCGCTGGTGGGCGGACTGTTTCTGGCCCTGGACTGGCGGACCTATGCCGCGATGCTCGGGGCGCTGGTCCTGGGAGCTAACTGACGGTTTGACTAAAATTCCCGGTTTTTTTTGGTGCTTTTGCAATGGACTTTTTGCCGGGATGGGTGTACAATCAGCTTGTTTGAAACTTGAACGAAGGGAGCAACCACTATGCTGAGTGAAAAAGTCGCCGCCCTGCTGAACGAGCAGGTCAACAAGGAGTTCTACTCCGCCTATCTGTACCTGGACTTCTCCAACTACTTCGAGTCCCGGGGATTGGACGGTTTCGCCAACTGGTATAAAATCCAGGCCCAGGAGGAGCGGGACCACGCCATGCTGTTCTACCAGTACCTTCACAACAACAACGCCAAAGTTACCCTGGGGGCCATTGCCCAGCCGGACAAGGTGCTGGACAGCGATATGACCGTGTTGAAGGCGGGGCTGGAGCACGAGCTCTATGTCACCGGCCTCATCAACACGATCTACGCCGCCGCCTACGAGGAGAAGGATTTCCGCACCATGCAGTTTTTGGACTGGTTTGTCAAGGAGCAGGGCGAGGAAGAGGACAACGCGAACGACCTGATCTCCAAAATGGAGCTCTTCGGCTCCGATCCCAAGAGCCTGTACATGCTTAACAGCGAGCTGGCTGGCCGCGCCTACAGCGCGCCGTCCCTGGTTCTGTAAGCCCTGGTTAAAACAAAAGCAACGGGGCCCGGAGGAATTAGCTGGGAGTCGGTAAGAGCGTGGACCTGACAACGACAATCGGATCCTATCACCAAATAGAACAGGGGACCATCTGGTCCCCTGTTCTTCTTTACAGACTATCAAACAAATTCAATTTTCCTCTGGCCCTAGCCGTTCACGCCAGCGCCCAGGACTACAGACGGCCCCGGCGACCCGGAACGGCAAATCTACCTCCATCGAGCCGGTTGTCACGGCCGGAGCGAAATGCCTAACGTGGACGTGGGCAAGAACGCGGCCCTGATCTCGCCCATGTTTGGAAGCCCCACCGCCTACACTCTGAACACCGGCAACCCACTGACCCCCATTCTGGCCCCCGGCTATATGCTGGGTGAGGGCACTGTTATTTCCGGCGGAACCGGCGGCGGTTCCACAATTGACTTGCCTGGAATCAAAACGCAAGGTCAGACAGTGAATCAAGTCGATTTTAGGTGATTCATAATGTTGAAATGTTCTTCCGTTCTCTTGGCTCTCTTCTCTCCAGCCCTCCGCGTTGTGTATTTCCTCTTAAAAAAGTTTGAAAAGCGATTCATTCATTGAAACAACGGCTTGAAAATTATCTCCAGGTCCTCCTCACTGGTAGGCAGCACCTCCAGCGTCCGCCGCCCGATGGCCTCCAGCGTGGTCTGCTCCTTTTAACGGAGCCGCTGGTAGACAACGCCTTCCATGGACCAGGGGCCGGTCTCCGTCAGGTATTCCGTCCGGAGGAAAACACACTGGGTATACTGCTCCTTGGACAGCCCCAGACGGTGAATGCGGTCCTTGGACTGGAGCAGATGGACCAGATTGTAGCTGTACTCAAAATAGACGGCGTCGTGACAGACGCCGCGCAGGGACACGGACCTCCAGCTGCTCTTTGGTGGTCCGGCAGAAGAAGGGCTGGAGCCGGTTGTTGACCGTCTCCACCTCCGCCGGGGCCGTGGAGGTTTAGGACCCGCGGCTCTTCCCGTCCGGCGAAGCGCTGGACAAACTCCTCCATCCAGGAGCCGAAGGCGTTCTTGGGGCAGACCACCACCAGCCGCCTGATGAGCTCCCGGCTTTTCAGGCAGGCGTAGACCCCCAGCACGGAGGCGGTCTTACCGGAGCCAGGGACGGAGAACTTGGCGGCGCGTTTCATGGCGCAAAGGAAAAAGGAGTTTCACATCTGCCGCTCCCGCGGGGGCCGGACCATGGCGGTGTTTACGATGGATTGGTATTCCCGGAAGCGGGGGAGGAGCTTTTCTTCCCGGTTTTTGATCTCCACGCCCAGACGGAACCGCTGTTGCAGATAGCTGCCCCGGTCCTGGATATAGTCCGCCGGGGCGTGCGTGGAATATGGCTTCCATTGTGCCGTCATCCCGCCATTTGGCAAATCGGGCATACACAGACTGCCAGGGGCCATACGCCTCCGACAATTCCCGCCACCGCGCCCCGCCGCGCGCAATCCAGAGCATCCCGTCGAGCGTCTTTCGGTCATCTTTCCGGGGGACGATCCCGCTTCCCCGCCTTTTCCGGCGGAGGCGCTGCCTTCACCCGTTCCCTTTGTCCTTTTGTCATTTCATATCGTTTCATATCTCTATTTTCGTACTTTCCTGCTTTTTGCGCGATATTTATTTTTCAAACAAGGCCTAGAACAAATATGTTTGAACTGTGGGAAGAAGTTCCAGCCGGAATGAGGACCGGGGAGCCAGTGCGAATTCCATTGCGGAGCATGCCGAATAAAGTGGTGGAAGGAGTACCGCAAAGGGCATCCTTCGAAGGAATGTGTGTTTTGCGAAAACGGATTTTTCAAACTTGAAAAGTGTGTATTGAAAAAAGAGAAACCAGCGGATATAATGGGAAGGGTCAGCCGCTATAGTATAGAGGGAGAGCCCTTTCGCAGCTATAAATAAAGAGACACGGCGTTGTTTGAGACGGCGCCAAAAGTTGACGAGGAGGTACGGTTTGATGACATTAGAGGATTTACTGCGCTATAAAGATATTGTAATCCAATGCCATGACGACCCGGACGCGGACGCTATCGCCAGCGGCTACGCGTTGCTGAAATATCTGGAGAGCAAGGGGAAGTCCCCCCGGCTGGTATACAGTGGCGGTCGGAAAGTCACGAAAAACAATCTGCTGCTGATGATTGAGAAGCTGAGTATCCCCCTGGAATATGTGCGGAGGACAGACGATGAGGCGGAGCTTTTGATTACGGTGGACTGCCGAGCCGGACAGCGCAATGTTTCCGTACTGCCTCACCAAACTCTCGCGGTCATTGACCACCACGAGCTTGACATGGGAGAGGTCCTGCCGGAACTGCGGGAGGTGCGGACAGACTGCAGCGCCTGCGTCACCGTAATATGGATCATGCTGAAAAAGGCCGGCTTCCCCATTGAGGACCGCCTGCTGTCCACCGCGTTGTATTACGGCCTGTACATGGATACCCAGAAGTTCAAGGGCACCGAGAAGCTGGACCGGGAAATGCTGGACGCCCTGCGGTTCGATTGGGATATCGTTCTCCTGCTCCAGAGCGCGGACTTGGCCCTGGATGATTTCCGAACCGCGGGCAGCGCTTTTATGAATCTGCGCTACCATCCGGACTATCATTTCGCCCTGGCCCCGGTAAATACCTCCGAGCCCTACATGCTGGGCATCGTCAGCGATATGATGATGGACGTCCATGAGCTTTCCGTGTGCGTCGCCTATTGCCTGCTGGAAAGAGAACGGTGCGTCAAGGTTTCCGTGCGCTGCTGCAGACGCAGAGACCGTGCGGATGAGTTGGTGCACTGGCTTGTCCGGGACATGGGGGACGACGGCGGCGGCGACCGGACCAAGGCCGCGGGACGGCTGCCGCTGGCGCTGCTGGAAAAGAACTGCCCGGACGGCAATCTGCTCTATACCGCCGGGGAGTTGATTTTCCAGCGGCTGACCGATTATTTCCGCACTCCCCTCAGGCGTCTTTCCCCCAGGGCGGAGAAGTATGAGCCCGCGCGGGCGGAGGAGTTCTGCAAAGAGAAGGCGGAGCTTTACCACAAGAAAAAGACGCTTGCCGGTTATGTGCGGACCATGGACATGTTCCCGGAAGGGACGGAGATTCTTCTCCGCACGCCGGAGGGAGACATCATCAAGAAAGTCACCCCCGAGCTCTACATTCTGATCGACGCGGAGCACGAGGTCTCTCACATCACGGAAGAGGACCTGCGGAGAGATTACGAGCTGACGGACGATGAATTTCCCATGGACGGAGAGTGGCTGTGGCAGCCGAAGGCGTACCACGCCGGCAAAAAAGAGGCGATTCTGCTGGCTCCCTGCGCCAAAAAGTGCATCGCCAAGGATACCCCTCGAATCTGGGCCGCTCAGCTGAACTGCCGGCTGGAGGTCTTTGTGTGGGGAGACTGGCGTTTGGGCGAAATTGGGGACTGGCTAGTCTGCCAGGAGAATGACCATCAGAACGCGTACATCATCCCGAAGTCGGCCTTTGAGCAGTCCTACGAGCGGGTGGAATGATTCGGCGGCAAAGGTCCGTTCTGTTTTTAGAACGGACCTTTGCTTTTTCCTTAGAGCGGTTCCCGGGACAGCGGGGAACACGTCTCTTTGCCACAAATGCCATTAGGGCTTGTTTGAAAATTGTCAGCACGCCCAAACAACGGGCCTTTTTCTGCCATATATCGTTAAATTTTCTTGCCATCCGTCAGGACGCCCGCGAAAATTTGCCTTGTCCGGCAAAAAAATTCCTCGCTGTTGGGCATATCGCCAATTATCACACAAGCCCTAGAGTGCGTTCGTCTTTGGAGCGCATTTTCCGCTTTAAATATTTGCGGCAAAATACCTCGGACAGATCGTATATGGGCTGATAAAAGCGGATGTAAGAAGTATTATAAGATTTCCGTCTCTTCCGCTGAGGCTATGGTCAAAATTTCTCACTTCCACACGCTACTCAAACGCTTATGAATACAGGTTCTTAATGGAGCATGAACCGTACATTTAGCAGTCCGTCTCCTCCTTGGAATCCTCCTTGTATTTTTCAGGAAAATGTCGTATGATAAGAAAAGAGAATTCGGAAACCTGGCGGCCCGCTTTTCCAGCGGGTAACGACACATAAAGGAGGCTATCTTATGGAAGAAAAGAAAATGCTTACGGTCACCGTGGACGGCACGGAGTACGCCTACCCCCACGGAACGCCCTACCGCGCCATCGCGGCGGATTTCCAGGATCGGTTTCCCTGCGACATTCTGCTGGTTAACCGGGACGGAAAGCTCTGCGAGCTCCACAAGGTTCTGGACCGGGACTGCTCGCTGAGAATGGTTACCGCCCAGGACAAGCCCGGAATTCAGACCTATGAGCGCAGCGCGGTCTTTCTGATGCTGAAAGCCTTTTACGATGTGGCGGGCCGGGAAAACGTGGAGCGCATTTCCGTGGAATACTCCCTCAGCAGCGCCCTGTTCATCCTGGCTCAGGGCTCATTCACCCTGAATCAGGCCCTGCTGGAAAAGGTGGAGGCGCGGATGCGGGAGCTGTCCGGCCTGGCCCTGCCCATTGAGAAGAAAACCCTCAACACGGACGATGCCATCGACCTCTTCCGGGAGGCCCGGCTGGTCCACAAGGCCCAGCTCCTCAGCTTCCGGATCAACTCCCATGTTAATGTCTACTCCCTGGACGGCTTTGTGGACTATTTTTACGGCTACATGACCCCGGACACCGGCTATATCCGGTGCTTTGGGTTGGAGCTCTTTGAAAACGGCTTTGTCCTCCGCCTGCCCACCCAGAAGGACCCCAACCGTTTGGGGGACTTCAAGCCCTCCCACAAGGTCTTTCGGGAGCTCTATCAGTCTACCCTCCGCTCCGAGGCCCTGAACGCTTCCAATGTGGCGGAACTGAACACCACCATTTCCCAAGGAGAGGCCACGCCGCTGATTCTGGCCCACGAGGCCATGATGGAGAAGAAAATCGGCGACATCGCCGCGGAAATCGCCTCCCGGAAGGAAGTCCGCTTTGTTATGATCGCCGGACCCTCCTCCTCCGGCAAGACTACCTTCTCCCACCGGCTGTCCACCCAGCTCCGGGCCTGCGGCCTGCGGCCCTACCCCATCGCCACCGACAACTACTTTGTCAACCGGGACAAAACCCCCCGTGATGAAAACGGCAACTACGATTTCGAGGGCCTTGGGGCCATGGACGTGGAGCAGTTCAACGAGGACTGCATGCGCCTTTTAAAGGGCGATACCGTGGAGCTTCCCACCTACAACTTCAAGAAGGGCGCCCGGGAGTACAACGGTAATTTCCTGACCCTGCGGGAGGGGGACGTGTTGGTCATCGAGGGTATTCACTGCCTCAACGACGAGTTTACCCGTTCCCTGCCCAAGGAGAGCAAATATAAAATCTATATCAGCTGCCTGACCACCTTGAACATCGACGACCACAACCGCATCCCCACCACCGACGCCCGGCTCCTGCGGCGCATTGAGCGGGACGCCCGAACCCGGGGCTACAGCGCCCAGGCCACCATCAAGATGTGGCCCTCCGTCCGGCGGGGGGAGGAAAACAACATCTTCCCCTTCCAGGACAGCGCGGACATGATTTTCAACTCCGCCCTGATTTACGAGACAGCCCTGTTGAAGCCCTATGTGCAGCCGTTGCTGTTCGGCGTTCCCAGGGATAGTGAGGAGTATATCGAGGCCAAGCGGCTGCTGAAATTCCTGAACTATTTCCTGCCTATTCCGGCAGACAACATTCCCAAGACCTCCCTGATGCGGGAATTCATTGGCGGAGGCTGCTATCACGCCTGACAAAGGCACCCGTTACCTGGTGCTGCTGAATCAGCGAGAACAAGAAACCGCCCGGCATGCTTTCACATGCCGGGCGGTTTTTCATTCCCATAGAATCGCTTAGAAGCACTTGCGGTAAATGGCTTCCTCGCTCTCCAGGTCGAAGGGATAGTAGGCGTTGGTCATGAGGCGCTGCTGGTTGGCCTCCACGCTCTGGGGGAACTTCTTGAAGTCCTCCTCGGTGAAGCCGCAGTCGCGGAGGGGCCGCAGGGGCAGGATGCGCTGGAGCAGGGCGTTCATCTCGGGGATGGCGTTCTTGGCCTCGCAGCCCAGAATCCGGGCCACCAGCTCCTTGAAGCGCATGATTTCGCCGTCGGGGTTCTTCTCATCATAGTAGTCCATGATCGCCCCGAAGAGCATATAGTTGCTCTCACCGTGGGCCACGTGATAGGTGCCGCCCAGGGGGAAGCTCATGCCGTGGACAGGGCCGCAGCCCGCCTTCAAGAAGGCGATGCCGGCATAGAAGCTGGCGGTGACGAACTCGTCCAGGTACTCGAACCGGGCGTCCTGGCCCTTCTCGTCGATGAGCTTGAAGCCCTTGAGAATCATGTCCATGGCCTTCTCGCTGAAGAGCTCGGAGGTCTGTGTCTTGCGGTGGGGGCTGAGGAAGGACTCGGTGGCGTGGACCAGGGCGTCAATGGCGGAGCAGGCGAAGGGCTTGTAAGGAAGGGTCTTGATGAGGTCGGGAATCAGGCAGACCTTGTTGGGGATGATGTCGTCGGACACCAGACCCAGCTTGGTTTCGCCGCCGGTGAGGACCCCGTCTTTTTCGTCCTTGACAATGGCCACGGAGATGTTGGTGCACTCGGAGCCGGTGCCGCAGGTGGTGGGGATGGCGATGACGTCCTTTTCATGCTGGACGGGGAAGCGCTTGAAATACAGGTTGTGGACGCTGTCGGGGCGCTTGCAGCCCAGCAGCTTGCAAAGGTCCATGATGGCGCCGCCGCCCACGGCGATGACCCGGTCGTAGCTCTCATAGGGGATGGCGTCGTACATGGTCTGGATCATGGCCTCGCTGGGCTCGCCGGCGCCGAACTTCTCCTGGAACACATACTGGCACTTGAGGTTCAGGTCCTTCATGAAGGGTGTGTAGATGAACTCGTTGGTCAGCACCACGTCCCGCTCGTTCAGCTTGAATTCCTCCGCCATGGCGGCGAAGGTGTCGAACTTGTACACGGTGGGAGCAAAGATGATTTCACGCTTGTCGGCCATCAGAGCGGCGGAAAAAGCGTCCATTTTCTGAGCCATAATGAATCAGTCTCCTTTTTAATTTTTAGAACGGCATTTGCGGAGGACGGGCGGGCCAGGGGACCCGTCCCTACAGGCTGCGTTGTACGATAGGCGTACCGTAGGGGCCGCCGCCTTCGGCGGCCCGTCTTTCGATACCCGCCAATTTTGTAGGGTTGCCTAAAATTACTTCCGGGCAATCGCCTTTTTCACGGCCTCGACGATGTTGGCCGCGCGGAGGCCGTAGGTGTCCATCAGGAAGCTCTGGGGGCCCACCTGGCCGAACTCGTCCTGCACGCCCACGAACTCCTGCACGGTGGGGCAGTTCTTCGCCAGGCAGTTGGCGACCACGGACCCCAGGCCGCAGCAGGTGTTGTGGTTCTCGGCGGTGATAATGGCCCCGGTCTCCTTGGCGGCCTTGATGACCAGCTCCTCGTCCAGGGGCTTCCAGGTGAACATGTCGATCACCCGGACGCTGATCCCCTCGGCCTGGAGGGCCTCGTAGGCTTTCAGGCTCTCGTCCACCATGATGCCGGAGGTGATGATCGTCGCTTTGTCGCCGGCGCTTTCGTGGAGCACCACGCCCTTGCCGATTTCAAACTCAGAGCCCTCGTCATAGACCCGAATCACGTCCTTGCGGACGAAGCGGGTGAAGCTCACGCCCTCGACATTCACCAATCCCTTGGTGACGCTGGCCAGCTGGTCGTAGTCGGCGGGGTCGATCACCGTGGCGGTGGGGATGCTCAGGTACATGGCCGCATCCTCCAGGGGCATGTGGGTGCCGCCGTTGAAGGCCGCCGTCACGCCCGCGTCGGAGCCCAACACCCGGACGCTTAAGCCCGCGTAGGCGGCGCTCATGTAAATCTGGTCATAGCACCGGCGGGAGGAGAAGGTGCCAAACGAATGGAAGAAAACCTTCTTCCCCGTGGCGGCCAGGCCCGCGGCCACACCGGCGGCGTTGCCCTCGGCGATGCCCGCCTCAAAGGCCCGGTCGGGATAGTTCTTGACCAGCTGCTTCGTATTGATGCAGCCCATCAGGTCGCAGTCTACGTAGACAATGCTCTTGTCCTCGGCCATCAGCTCGTTCAGGGTCAGAGCCAGGCCGTCCCGGCAGGCACGGGAGTCCTTTTCATGCTTGCCAATCAGTTTCACATTCATTTCTCTCACCCTCCTTTAAGCGTTCTTCGCGGCTTCCAGCTCTTTTTCGGAAGCGGCAATGGCCTCCAGCCACTGCTCCTCCTTGGGCTGGGAGGAATGGTCGTGCTTGGGCTCGGCAAAGGTCGCGCCCTTGCCCTTGCAGGTAGTTAGCACGATGCAGGAGGGCACGCCCTTGGTTTCCTTGGCTTTCTGGATGGCCTCGTAGATGGCCGTCACATCATGTCCGTCGATCTCCTGGGTGTGGAGGCCGAAGCCCGCCACCTTTTTCGCCATGTCGCCATGGGCCAGGATGTCGTCCGTAGAGCCGTCCAGCTGGTAGCCGTTGTTGTCGATGAAGTAGATAATATTATCCAATTTGTGGGCATAGGCAAAGTGGAAGCCCTCCCAGACCTGGCCCTCGTCGGCCTCGCCGTCGCCGATGACACAGTAGACGTAGCTGTCCCGGCCGTCGATTTTATTGCCAAGAGCCGCGCCGGTGGCGGTGGAGACGCCCTGGCCCAGGGAGCCGGTGGTCAGGTCCACGCCGGGGGTGAGCTTGCGGTCCGTGTGGCTGGGGAATTTGGTGCCGGGCTGATTCAGGGTGTAGGCGTCCTCCATGGGATAGAAGCCCATCAGGCCGAAGGTGGCGTAGGCCACGGGGCCCGCGTGGCCCTTGGACAGGACCAGCCAGTCCCGGTCCTCCCAGCGGGGATTCTTCGGATCGTACTTCATAACCTCCCCGTATAAAACCGCCATCAGGTCCGCCAGGTCCATGGACCCGCCCACGTGGCCGAACCCACGGCTGTGGATCACCTTCAGCGTCTCCAGCCGGATTTCAGCCGCTAGGACTTTCAGCTTTTTCTCGTTCATGGGTGTCGCTTCCTTTCCTGTTTGTTGTAGTCATGCTGTGGAGCTTATCCTCGTGGGTTATTTTACTCCACCTGCGCCGTTCCCGTCAATGACAATTATATTTTTAACAAACTTTCTGCGTGCAATTTTCCTCGAATTTGCGTGCATTTTCATAATTCTGGAAGGCCGGGCGCATCCGTCCCGGCCTTCCCGCAAAAACCCTTATTCGTACTGGGTTCCGGAGCCCTCGACCATGGCGTCATAGGCCCGTTTCACCTTGTCGTAGTTCTTGTCCCGGTCCAGAACCACGCCCCGGCCCACACCGTCTACGATGCGGCCCACGCCGATGGCGGCCAGCTTCTCATCGGTCTCCGCCAGCAGGGCGGGAGCAGAACCGGGCTCGGTGGAGCGACCGTCGAAGATGATGTGGAGATACACCCGGTCCAGCCCATTGTCCCGAGCCATCTCGCAGATGTTCAGGGGATAGTCGATGCAGCCGTGAGAGGACTTGTAGGTCAGGTAGGCCAGCAAATGCAAAGAGGTGCCATTTTTCTTGGCGTGCTCAATGGCCTGGAGGAAGATGGGATTCTGCTTGAAGCTGCCGTCCTTCACGGCGGCGTCCAGCCGGACGTCATCCTGCATCACGCAGCGGCCCGCGCCCAGGTTGGAGTGGCCCGCCTCGGAGTTGCCGGCCTTGCCCGCGCCCAGGCCCACGAACTCGCCGGAGGCATGGAGCTTAGACCAGGACTGATCGGCCAGCAGGGAGTCCCAGTAGGGGGTGTCGGCCACATGGATGGCGTCGCCGTCGTCTCCGGTGCCCAGGCCCCAGCCGTCGCAGATGATGAGGAGCATCTTCCGGCCCGCGCCCCAGGTTTTGCCCTCGCAGAGGGGCTTGCCGTCCATCTCGGCGGGCTGGGGGATGCCCAGGACATTCAGCACCGTGGGAGACACGTCGCCCAGGGAGCCGTCCCGCAGGGCGATGGGGCTCTTGTCGGCGGGGTCAATCATGATGAAGGGCACCAGATTGGTGGTGTGGGCCCCGTCGGGCTTCCCGGCGGCGGTGTAGAGCTTTTCGATGTTTCCGTGGTCGGCGGTAATGGCCACCACGTAGCCCTTGCCCAGGGCGTCGCTGACCACTTTATCCAGGTACTGGCTCACATAGCCGCAGGCCTTGATTTTCGCCTCGGTGTTCTGGGTGTGTCCGATGACATCTCCGTTGGCGAAGTTGGTCACCACGAAGTCGTATTTGCCCAGGGCGTCCATCACGGTGTCCGCCACCTTGGGCAGGGACAGCTCCGGCTGCTGGTCGAAGTCGATGCCCTTGGGAGAGGGGACGCACACGTCGTCCTCCCCGGGGAAGGGGTTGTTTTCGCCGCCGTTGAAGAAGAAAGTCACGTGGGCAAACTTCTCGCTCTCGGCGCAGTGGAACTGGGTCTTTCCCGCCTCGCTGAGAACTTGGGCCAGGGGCTTCACCACCTTGGCGGGGGCAAAGGCGATGGGCAGGTCCTTGAACTTGTCGTGGTACATGGTCATGATCACGAAGTCCAGGTCCCGAAGCATCCGGCGATCTACCTTGTCAAAGTCGGGCTCGGTGAACATCTCGGTGAGCTCGATCTCCCGCTCGCCCCGGCGGCAGCAGAAGATGGCCGCGTCGCCGTCTCCGATTTTGCCCACCGGCTTGCCGTCCTCCACCAGGACCATGGGCTCCAGATGATAGTCGTCCTGGCCCAGCTCGTATGCTTTCTTGACGGCCTCAGCCAGCTGAGCGCCGCCGCGTTTCATGTCTGCCATATGAAAAACCTCCTATAGTCAATTAGCCAATCAAATCCTTATTGTCCGTCGTTGGGGGCGATGAGCTTATCCACGGCCACCTTGCCCCCCTCGGGGAAGATGTCCAGCAGCTGGGGGAAGGTGTAGATTTTGCCGTCGGGCATGTTCTCCTCCGTCAGCTTCAAGGGCTTGCTCCGGTCGTACTGCACGGCCACCGTCATGCCGAAGTCCACGGCCTTGGCTCCCACGATGTCCCGGTTCAGGTTGTCGCCCACGTAGCAGCAGTTCTCCGGCTGGGCTCCCGCTTCCTCCATGGCGTAGTAGTAGATGGCGGGGCCGGGCTTGCGGATATAGGTAATGGAGGACTGCTGAACGGTCTTGAAGTAGGGCCGGAGGCCGTCGGCGTCCAGCCACTCGTCCACCTCCCGCTTGCCAACCAGATCGCTGATGATGCCCATGGTATAACCCCGGGCGCAGAGCTCCTTGACGGTGTCCGCGCCGCCCTCCACCACCGTGCGGCGGCCCTTGGTCTGGCGGTACTGGTAGGTCAGCTCGGCGGCGTTTTTCAAGATGCGCTCCCGGTCCATGTCATAGGCCAGCCACCGGGTCCACAGGACCTCCTCCGGCGCCTCACACATGAATTTCAGGGCCCAGTCCCGGTACTTGTCGTACCGCTTGTCGATGACATCGCTGAACCACTGGTTGGGGTTGTCGGTTTCCACGCCGCAGAGCTCGGCAATCTTGGCCCGGGCGGCGGAGAGATAGGCGGGGTCCTCGTCGATGACCCGGAAGGTGCCTCCCAGGTCCAGGAAGATGTAACGGATATCGGTATTCATGCCCTATCGGCCTCCTTGTCAATGTATTTCTCTCAAACGCGGGATTGTCCGGGTTTCCCCGGACGTATCCCCATTCACGTTAACGCAGGGGAGGAAGCAGGTTCAAAATCTCCCGGAAATCCTCTATCACAGCGTCGGGCCGGTTCTCCTCGGTGTACTCCACCGGATGCTTCTTCTCCGGAGAGGAGAAGATGATGTTGCAGCCCACACCGGCCTTTTTCGCGCCGGGGATGTCCCGCTTGATGTTGTCCGCCACGGACACGCACTCGCTCAGCTCCACGCCCATCTCCTTGGCCGCCAGCTGATAGATCTCAAAGCAGGGCTTGCGCATATGGCAGACGGAGGAGAGGACCACGGAGTCGAAGTACCGGTCCAGGCCGTCCTCCTCCAGCCAGTCGGGGACCTCGTTCTCCCCGATGAGGTTGGAGATGATGCCCAGCTTATAGCCCCGCTCATGGAGGCCCTTGATAACCTCCACGCCGCCGTCCACCACGATCCGGCGCCCCTTGCACTGGCGGTACTGGAAGCTCAGCTCGTGGCAGACCTGCTTGACGCGGGTCTGATCGTAGTCCGGCAGCAGCCACTTGCGCCACAGCTCCTCGTCCCCGGACTCCTTGTTCTCCGCCAGAGCCCACTTGCGGTAAGGCTCGTAGCGCTCCTCAATCATCTGATAGAACTCCTCGTAGGGCACGGGGGCCCCGGCGATCTCCGCCATCTTCCGGCGGGCGTGCCTCATCCAGGGCTCCTCCAGCAGGGCGATGCGCAGGGTGCCTCCCAGGTCGAAAAAGACGGCCTTATAGCGCTTTGTCGTATCCATGGCGTTTCCCTCCTAATTGATTTAAGTACGGGCGGGGAAGATGTCCAGCAGCTGGCTCAGGGCGGTGATCACGTGGTCGGGAGTGAACTCCTTGCCGGTGGCGTGCTCCATGTTCAGGGTGTCCGGCTCATCAATGCGGATCATCATGCCGAAGCCCGCGGCCTGGGTGCCCTCCACGTCCCGGACCGGGTTGTCGCCCACATAGGCGCAGTTGGCCTCCGGGGTGCCGATGCAGCGGCAAGCCAGGTGGTAAATCTCCGGGTTCGGCTTGCGCAGGCGGACCTTGGAGGAGAGGATGGTGGTCTTGAAGCACTGGGCCACGCCGTCGGCGGCCATCCAGTCGGGGATTTCCGTCTCGGTGACGGTGTTGGCGATGATGCCCAGGGTGTAGCCCCGGGCGCAGAGCTCCTTGATGGTATCCACGGCGTCGGCCCGGGCCACCCGGCGGCCGTCGTGATCCCGCCACAGGCGGGTCAGCTTCGCCGCGTTGGCAAAGATCATATTGGCGTCATACTCCGGCAGCATGTACTGGGTCCACAGCTCGCCCTCAGAGGCGTCCAGCAGGGTCTCCTTGGACATCTTGCGGTACTTCTTCCAGCGCTCCTCCAGCTTGGCAAAGAGCTCGTCATGGGTCTCGGTGGTGTGGATAAGCTCCATCAGCCCGGCCTCGGCCCGGTCAATGAAGTCCCGCTCCTTCAGCACGATGCGCAGCGTGTTGCCAACGTCGAAGAAGATGGTTTTGATATCGGGGGTCATAAAAATTCCTCCATTCATGTTTTCAGACGTCGCGGGTCCCCGGAACCGTGTTCCAGGAGGCGGCCGGACCGTCTCCGGCCCAACCGTAAACGTTTGCGGCCTTTTCAGCCTTATTCTAAATGAAATACAGGTCCTTTGTCAATATGCCAAACGCCAAAGACTTTGATTGTTTTTCGTTTTTCTGCCCAAAGATGGGAAAAATACAGATTGTTATTGACATTGCCGCGAAAATCGGATATTCTTTTACTTGACAATCTGAACGGGCCAAGTTTTGGCTGGTTCCAAAAAATAAAGCGGAAACGTTTGCGGTTTCCAGCGGGGCGGAAAGGATGAAAAGCCATGAAAAGTGTAACTCTGAAGGACGTCGCCAAGGCGGCGGGCGTCTCCTACGCCACCGTTTCCCGCGCCCTCTCCGGCAGCCACCAGATTGGCAGCGATACCCGGGAACGCATCATCAAGCTCTGCGATGAGATGGGTTACACCACCAACTACGTGGCCCGCTCTATGGTGACCAAGCGCACGGGGCTCATCGGGCTGGTGGTTCCCTCCATTGACAACCAATTCATGTCGGAGCTGGCCTATTACGCCGAGATGAGCGCCAGGAATCACGGCTACAACATTATGCTCTGCAACTCCGGGCCGGACCTGAAACAGGAGAAAACCGTGGTGAAGCTCCTTCTCAGCCGCCAGGTAGACGGTATTCTCATCGTTCCCCAGAGCCCCAAGACCTATGAGAATATCCGGGCCTACACGGACCAGGTACCCACGGTCTTTCTCAGCGAAAACCTCCGGGACCAGCCCCAGAGCTATGTGGCCGTGGACAACAGCCGGGGAACCTACATCGGCACGAAGTATCTCTATGAGCTGGGCCACCGGGACATTCTCTATTTCGGCCGCCGCCACACCACCACCCACCAGTTCCGGGCGGAGGGCTATATCCGGGCCTGTCAGGAGCTGGGACTGACCCCCCGGTTCTTCAACAGCGAGTTTACCCGCTCCTCCATCAACAACGGCTACCAGCTCGCGAAAGAGCTCTTCGCCAAGCCCATCGACTACTCCGCCATCTTCGCCTCCACGGACTCCAACGCCCTGGGTGTTTTGAAGGCGGCGGATGACGCCCATATCAACATCCCCGGCCAGCTGAGCCTTATTGGCTTCGACAACATCTCCTCCACCGCCCTGCCCCGGATTGAGCTGACCACCATGGAACAGCCCAAGCGGGACATGGCTGTCCAGGCGGTGGATATGCTCCGGGACAAGATCGAAAACGGCACCCAGGGCTATGTCCATCAGATTCTGCTGCCCACGCTGATCAAGCGCAGCACCTGCCGGGACCTGTACGCGTCTTAGAGCCCGTATTCAATCTATAAAACACGGGAGCCTCCCGCCCCCGCGAGGAAAGAGGGATTGTTTTCTATGAACGGCTATCGCTATGACCCCCACACCCACACCGCCGAGACCAGCCGCTGCGGCCATCTGTACGCCGCCGATGTGGTGGACCGCTATGTCCGATGCGGCTTCACCGGCCTTGTGGTCACGGACCACCTCCATCCGGAGTACCTCTCCCGCATCGACACGGAGCATAACTGGGACAAGGTTATGGACCACTACCTGGGCGGCTACCACGCCTCCAAGCGCCGGGGTGACGAGGTGGGTCTGGACGTCATCCTGGGGGCGGAGCTCCGCTTCCCGGAGAATGACAACGACTACCTGGTTTACGGCATCGACGAGCAGTGGCTCCGCTCCAACCCTTATATCTGCTGCATGAGCGCCCAGGAATTCTTTGACAAGTACCACGGCCAGGTCCTCATCATCCACGCCCACCCCTTCCGCAAGGGCAGCGCCCCGGTTCAGGAGACCGCCGTCCACGGGGCAGAAATCATCAATGGAAACCCCCGGCATGAAAACAACAACGACAAAGCCCTGGAGCTCTGCCGCCGCCACCCCGAGTACTACCGCCTGGCCGGGTCCGACACCCACCGGGACGGGGACGAGGCCCGGACCGCCGTCCTCCTGCCGGAGCGGGTCCGCGATTCCTTCGCTTACAAGCGCATGATTGAAAGCCACAATTTCCACCTCTGGAGCCCGGCGTTCCAGGAGTTTGTCGAGGCCGACGAGGCCATTCGGAAGGAGGAAGCGAAATGAACCAGTTTGGATCCCTCATCATTGGTGAAATTGCTCAGGATACCAATGTAGACTATGACGGAACCACCGTCCAGGCCATCGGCGGCGCGGTGTACTACTCCGGCTTCGCCGCCGCCAACATGGGCCACAAAATCGCCGTCCTGCCCAAGGCGGACACCGCCCAGGTAGATTTGAAGGCCGCCTTCGCCGCCGCCCCCAACATTACGGTGTTCCCCCTCCACAGCACCCACTCCTTCGTCACCAAAAACGTCTACCACACCCCGGACCGGGAGCGCCGGACCTCCACCGTGGACAGCAAAATCGACCCTTACCGGCCCGAGGAGGTCCCGGAGGAAATTGACGCCAAGATCTGGCACCTGGCGGGCCTGGTGGGGGGTGACATCCCCAACGAGTTTCTGCCCTTCGCCGCGAAACGCGCTATGCTGGCCATTGACGTGCAGTGCATGCTCCGCTGGGAGGAGAACGGCGGCATGGTCTACCGGGACTGGGAGGCCAAGAAGGAACTGCTCCCCTATGTCCGCTTCCTGAAAACCGACGCCGCCGAGGCGGAAATCCTCACCGGCCTCACGGACCGGGTGGAGGCCGCCAAGGTCCTTTACGGCTGGGGCGCAAAAGAAATCCTCATCACCCACAACACGGAAGTGCTGGTCTACGACGGCAAGGAGGTTTACACCTGCCCCATCAAGGCCCGGAGCCTGGGGGGCCGCACGGGACGGGGGGACACCACCTTCGCCTGCTACATCAACGAGCGGCTGACCCAGGACATCCCCGCCGCCCTTCAAACCGCCACGGCGCTGGTCTCCCTGAAAATGGAGACCCCGGGCCCCTACATGGGCACCCGGGCGGACGTGGACGCGTACATCAAGGAATTTTATTGAGCCTGCGCATAGCAAGGGCCCCCGGTTTTTCGCCGGGGGCCCGCTTTTTTACACCAGCTTCTCAAAATAGAAAAACGTCTCGTCCTCCCCGTGCTTCCGCATACAGGCGGAGAGCATCTTATAGGACGCCTGATTCTCTTTGAAGCACTTGGCGAAAACCCTTCCCAGGTGGAGCTTGTAAAGCCCCCACTCCGCCGCCGCCGTAAAGGCCTCCACGCCGTAGCCGTTCCCGGCGTAGGCCTTGTCAATCCGGCAGCCCAGCTCCGCGCCGCCCCGGCAGTCGAAATTGTACAGCACCGCCTCGCCGATGAGCTTTCCCTCCAGCCGGACGGCGAAGTTCACCGCCAGGCGGTTATCAAAGTCCCGCCTGGCAACGTCAAAGAAGCTCCGCTCCTCCACCGGGCCCCCCAGGCCCGCCACGTCGTCATAGCCCCACCAGCGGTTCCGCTCCTGGTCCAGCACCAGGGCGTTGTAGGCGGGAATGTCCTTTTCCGTCAGGGCGGAGAGGGTCAGCCGGGCCGTCTCCACCTTGGGGATCTCTTTGATGTGGCGCATCAGCTCGTTCATAGGCTCGAAACGGTACTTAGGGGCCAGCTTCGCGGGACCGTACTGGAGCTTGGAGGTCCGCAGGCCCTTGTCCGCCGCGTCGTCCTCACGGTCAATCCACTGGCAGTTTCCGCCAAAGGCCAGGGCGAAGGCCTGGACAAAGGCGGGATACACGCCGGTATAGGAATACAGCGCCTTCTCAATGTGGATAATGAGGGTGTCCCCGCAGCGCTCCGCCAGGGCCAAGGCAATAAGCTTGTCCCCGTCGAACATCCCCCCGGCGGTGAACCAGGGCTTCCCCGCCAGCTTCAGCATTTTCTTCGCCAGCTTCAGCTCGTCCAGGGCCTTGGCGTTGTCCCCCTTGGGGAATTCCGCCTCATAGTCCCTCCAAAACCGCTCCACCGCCCCGGCGTTCTCCGCCGTCAGGGGGCGGACCTCCGCCTCGGGCCACTGGGCCCGGAATTTCTTGATGTGGTTCCGCTGGCCGGAGTAGCGCCGCCCGGTGAAATACTGGAGGTCTTCCCGGTAATACACGTAATCCCGCCAGGTGCGGATATCGCTGACCCGGACATAGGGATAGCGGCTCAGCAGCTGCCCCGCCTTGTGCTCCGGCACCATGGAGATCACCGGCAGCTGCCCCGCCTCCAGGCAATAGGCCTCGATGGCCCGGAGGGCGGCGTCCACGTCCCCCTCCGGGCCGGGGACGGGGTAGTCGAAGTTCCACCCGCCTGCGTCCCGGTTCCGGACCACAAGACACCCCGCGATCTCCGCCCAGGCCGGGTGGAGTACTTTTTTCCACATGAGCTTGGTGCCCAGGGAGTATTCGCAGAGGCCGTAGCCGCAGTCCTTGTAATAGCGTCGGAGCTTGGCTCCATCCTGTTTGGTCACTGGTTTAAACTGTTGCATAAGTCCCTTCCTTCGTCCTGATTTGTGAGTATTGTATAGAAACCCATAGCACATCAAAGCGTGAAATGGACAATTTTCCGCCTAGTAAAAACATTTTGTAAATTTTTTTCGCATTTTTTCTTGACGAATGAATTGCCATATAGTATATTTGTTAATAATTACCGATAAGAGGAGGTATTTTTGTGGAAAATGAGAGAGGTTCTTGGGGAAGTAACTTAGGCTTCCTAATGGCCGCCATCGGCTCCGCCGTGGGTCTGGGCAACATCTGGGGCTTCCCCTACAAAATGGGTAAGTCCGGCGGCTTCGCGTTCCTGGTCGTCTATGTGCTGCTGGCCATCTTTGTGGGCTTCAGCATCATGATGAGCGAGCTGGCCATGGGCCGGAAAACCGGCAAGGGCACCATCGGCGCATACCACGCCCTGTCCACGCGCTTTAAGTGGGTGGGCTGGTTGGCGGTATTCTCCCCCTTCGTCATTTTGAGTTTTTACACGGTTCTGGGCGGCTACTGCATCGAGTACATGTCCCTGAACCTGAGCAACCTGGCCTTTGCCGGGGCGGAGATCAAGACGGGCTCCGACCTGTTCGGCTCCATGCTGACCAATCCCTTCGGCTGCGTCATGTTCACCTTCCTGTTCATGATCATCTGCTACCTCATCAACCGGGGCGGCATCTCCGGGGGCATCGAGAAGTTCAACAACGTGGGCATGCCCGCCCTGTTTGTGATGCTGGTCATCATCATTATCCGCTCCGTCACCCTGCCCGGCGCGGCGGAGGGTCTGAAATTCATGTTCCTCCCCGGCTACGCGGTGGAGGCGGGCTTCATTCCGGAGTCTCCCAGCTTCATCTCCGTCCTGGCTACCGCAGGCGGGCAGATGTTCTTCTCTCTGTCTCTGGCCATGGGCATTACCATCACCTACGGCTCCTATATGAAAAAGTCCCAGAACATCGTGAAGAACTCCGTGGTGGTGGTCTTCGCGGACACGTTGGTTGCCATCATGGCGGGCATCGCCGTCATCCCCGCCGCCGTGGCGACTTACGGCCCCAGCGCCACCCTCAGCGGTCCCAAGCTGCTGTTCATCACTCTCCAGGACGTGTTCCAGGCCATGGGCGCCATCGGCCCCCTGTTCGGCGTGATCTTCTACCTGTTTGTGCTGGTGGCGGCCATTTCCTCCGCCATCGCCCTGATTGAGGTGGTCGTCACCTTCCTGCTGGACCACGCGGAGAGCAAGGGCAAGCAGGGCAACCGCTCCAAGACCGTGTTCTGGGTCTGCGTGGCCATTATGATTGAGGCCGCTTTGGTGGCTGTGGACGGTCTGGGCAGCAACGGCGTGTGGGTGCCCTTCCAGAAGATGGTCGGCATCGGTCCTTGGAATGACTGCTGGCTGGACTTCATGGACGCCCTGTCCGAGGGATTGGCCATGCCCGCCGGCGCCCTGATTATGAGCATCATGATCGGCTGGGAGCTGCGGACCAAGCCCATCACCGACGAGATTCACCACGGCGCGGAGCAGATTCACTGGCTGAACACGTTCATGGACATCTGCCTGAAATTCATTGTTCCCATTGCCATGGCTTTCATCCTGGGCGGCCAGATCGGCGACTTCTTCACCATGGATGCCGCCACCCAGGGGCAGAGCGTCTACTATATCGGCTATTGCATCGGCGCGGTGATCCTGCTGGTGGCCTGGCTGGTGGCCATCAACTCCCCCAAGCGGAAGGAAACGCTGTAAGTCCAGTTTTCCCAAAGAGAGACGTCTTAGCCTTGAAAAGGGTGGAGCTTCGGCTCCGCCTTTTTCGGCGCTTTCTCCTACTATATACCAAATTCCCCGAAAATTGCAAGGCTTTTCTTGACCGGGCCTTGCCATTCTGCTATGATGAGTCAAACGATTTAACAGGAGGGATTCCCATGACGGAACAGGAAAAGCGCCTGGCGGGCAAGCTCTACTATCCCCCGGACCCGGAGCTGACGGAGGCCCGGATGCGGGCCAAGCGGCTCTGCCACCGGCTGAACACCCTAGCCCCGGACGATTTCCAGGGCCGGGACAGCACCATCCGGGAGCTCTTCGGCTACGCCGGGAAGGACGCCTGGGTGGAATCCAGCTTTCGCTGTGACTACGGCACCCAGATTTCCGTGGGGGACTATTTCTTCGCCAACTACGACTGCGTCTTCCTGGACATCGCTCCCATCACCATCGGCAGCCGGGTCTACATCGCTCCCCGGGTCTGCATCTATACGGTGAACCACCCCATGGTCCCGGAGGTGCGGAACACGGACCTGGAGTATGGCCGCCCCGTCACCATTGAGGACAACGTGTGGATTGGAGGCAACATGGTGATTCTCCCCGGCGTTACCATCGCAGAGGGCTCTGTCATCGCCGCCGGGTCTGTGGTCAATCGGGACATCCCGCCCCGGGTGGTGGCCGGGGGAAATCCCTGCCGGGTGATCCGCCCTCTGACGGAGGCGGACCGGGAGAAGTGGGAGGCCGCCCTCCGGGAGCACCGGGAAACCTGAGCGTCTCCAAGCCGCCTCAACCAGGCGGCTTTTTCCTCAAAGGGCCTTCCCGTTCAGCACCGCCGCCGTCAGCTTGTCCCCCTGGTAACGGAGCTTCAAAGAGAAGAAGGGCGCGTCCTCCTCCAGGAGGCGGAGGAATATCCTGTCCCCCTCCCACAGGGGCAAAGACAGGAGGTCCGCCTTCTTGATCCATTGAAGCTCCCCCTCGTCACAGGGATGGGGCGTCCCGGTCCAAGCGGAGGCGGTGAAGAGGTGCATGTACTCCGTAGGGGCTTGATCGGAAACGAAGGTCACCAGTCCCCGGTAGCGGTACTCCGTCAAAGTCAGCCCCGTCTCCTCAAAGCACTCCCGGAGCGCACAGTCCTCCGGGCTCTCCCCGTCCTGAAACTTGCCTCCCACGCCGATCCATTTCCCCTGGTTCACGTCATGGGCCTTTTTCACCCGGTGGAGCATCAGGTATTCGTCTCCCCGCTCCAGATAGCACAAGGTGGAACAGAGCATATGCCATCCTCTCCTTCCTGTGGCGGAACACCGCTTGTCCTCCATTATACCCCTCCCGGCTGGAAAAGAAAAGACTTTACATTTCAGAACGGATGTTCTATAATGATTCCATCACATTGCCGGAAAGGAGGTCCCCCATGCGGTCCAGACAAATCAGCTGCTGCTTCACCGGCCACCGTCCGGAAAAGCTGCCCTGGCGGTACAACGAAAGGGACCCCCGCTGTCTCTCCCTGAAACAGCGCATCGCCCACGCGGCGGAGGCCGCCTATGAGGAGGGCTACCGGCATTTTCTCTGCGGCATGGCTCTGGGCTGTGATCTCTATTTCTGCGAGACGGTCCTGTCCCTTCGGCAGCACCACCCGGACGTCACCGTGGAAGCCGCCATCCCCTGCCCCACCCAGGCGGGCGCCTGGGCCCTCGATCAACGGGAGCGGTACGAAACGCTGGTGAAATCCTGCGACTTCGAAACGCTGGTTTCCGCCAAGTACACTCCTTACTGCATGCAGCGGCGGGATCGATACATGGTGGACCACGCCTCACTGCTCATCGCCGCCTTCGACGGCACCCCCGGCGGTACCCAATACACCATGCAGTACGCCATGAGCCGGGGGCTTTCGATTGTAGACCTGCCCCTGGTCACACAAGCGCCTTGAATTTTTCAAGGCGCTTGTCGCATAATTCGCCGTCCTCCGCAAACCCTAACCCAAGAAATTTTCGGTTTGGGAGGCGGCTCTATGTTCGCAAAGCGCACTGACCTGGCCCTGGAGGCCCGGGAACTCTGGCAGGAATCCGCGGAGAAAACTACCCGGCTCTCCGGCGTCAAGGCGGCAAAATCCCGGGAGGAGGGCTATCCGGTAACCCGGGTGGACATCCTGGACCACCGGGGAGAGGAAGCCCTGGGGAAGCCCCAAGGGAGCTATCTCACCATTGACCTTACCAGCTTCTGGCAGCGAAAGGCGGACTTTTTCGAGCGGGCCGTCCGGGCGGTTGGGTCCCAATTAAAGGCAATGCTCCCGGAGGAGGGCCCCGTCTTGGTGGTGGGCCTGGGAAACGCCGCCATGACCCCGGACGCCGTGGGCCCCCTGGCGGTGGACAACGTGCTGGTCACCCGGCACCTCATCGCCGCCATGCCCAAGCACTTCGCCGGGTTCCGTCCTGTGGCGGTGTTCCGGGCGGGAGTGCTGGGCACCACCGGCGTGGAGTCCGCCGAGGCCGTCCGGGGTCTGGTGGCGCAGGTGAAGCCCTCCCTGGTCATTGTCATCGACGCCCTGGCCGCCCGGCGGGTGGGCCGGATGTGCACCACGGTGCAGCTGTCCGACACGGGGATTGTCCCCGGCTCCGGCGTGGGGAATCACCGGGCGGCGCTGAACAAAGAAACCCTGGGGGTTCCGGTGTTCGCCATCGGCGTGCCCACGGTGGTGGACGCCGCTACCCTGGCAGCGGACCTGCTGGAGGAGGCGGGCATCCCGGAGCTGGACGAAACCCGCCTTCGCCACGGAAAAGCCCCCCTGACCGTGACCACCCGAGACGTAGACCAGCAGGTCCGGGAGCTGAGCAAGGTGGTGGGCTATGGCGTGAACTGGGCCTTGCAGGACCTGGAGATCGAGGAGATCAACGCCCTGTTGGCTTAATTCCGCGACGCTCCGTATATTTTAGCGCAAAAAATCCCCAGCGGATACGCTCCGCCGGGGATTTTCTATTCAGACAAGCGCTCTAAAGCGCTGCGGGCGGCAGCCTGCTCCGCCTCCTTCTTGCTGTGGCCGGAGCCGGAGCCGATGGATGTGCCGTTCAGCAGCACCTCCGCCGCGAAAATCTTGGCGTGGTCCGGGCCACGCTCCCCCACCATGCGGTAGGTCAGCACCTGATCCGCCTGGCGCTGGACCAGCTCCTGGAGGGCCGTCTTGTAGTCCCGGCGGCGCTCCTCCACCACCTCTTCCCGCTCCGCGTCCAGCAGTACCCGGTGAATCAGCGCCGAGGCGGCGGCGATGCCCCCGTCCAGATAGACCGCGGCGAAGACCGCCTCCGTGGCGTCCGCCAAAATGGAGGTCCGGGTTCGGCCGCCGCCGGACTCCTCCCCCCGGCCCAGGCGCAGATAAGCCCCCAGATTCAGCTTCCGGGCTACCTCGTAAAGGCTCTGCTCACAGACCAGGGCCGCCCGGATGCGGGTCAAATCCCCCTCCGGCAGGTCCGGGTGCTGAGCGAAAAGGAACTCCGCCGTCACGAAGCCCAGCACCGAATCCCCCAGAAACTCCAGGCGCTCGTTGCTGGACAGGCGCTCCGCCCGGTGCTCGTTGGCATAGGAGCTGTGGCACAGAGCCTCCTCCAGCAGCGCGTGGTTCTGAAAGGTGTAATTCAGTTTTTTCTCCAGTTCCTCCATAGCGGTCCTCTCCGAAAGGACGCCCCGTGGAGACTCACGGGGCGGACTTCCTCCGCGCCTGTCAGAGGCAGGCGCTTACTTATTCAGCTTATTGGCCAGGTAGTTCACCGCGTCGCCCACGGTCTTGAGGGAGGAAAGCTCCTCCTCCTCAATCTCACCGACCTCGAACTCCTCTTCCATGGCCATGACCAGCTCCACCAGGTCCACAGAGTCTGCCCCCAAGTCTCCCTCAAAGGCGGTGTCCATGGTAATATCCTCCGGCTCCTTGGCGAACTGCTCCGCCACCAGCTCTCGCAGGACCTTTAAAATTTCTTCGTTTGACATTGCCGTTTCACTCCTTCATAGACTTGTCTCTCTTGAGACGACAGGCTTTTCATGAAGCCTATCATACGGCAACCGCCGCCGCTCTGTCAAGGGGCATCCGGCAAATTTTGCCTGTTCGTCTCGACTTTCATCAATTCAATGTTCTCCTGCACGTCGGTGATGAAGCCGCTGGCGGCGTATTCCTCCGCCCGGAGGATGGCGTTGCGGATGGCCCTGGCATCGGAAGAGCCGTGGGCCTTGATGACGGGCTTGGAGATGCCCAGGAAGGGGGTCCCCCCCACCTCGCTGGGGTCCAGCAGCTTTTTCATCTCCGCCAGGTCCCCCTTCACCAGCCCCGCGGCGATCTTCGTCCTCGTGCTGGAGAGGAACACCTTCTTCAATTCCTTCAAAAGGAACTTGGCGGTGCCCTCCAGGGATTTCAGCATAACGTTCCCGGTGAAGCCGTCGGCCACCAGCACGTCCGCCCCCCCCAGCATGGCGTCGCTGGCCTCCAGATTCCCCACAAAGTGGAGCCGTCCGGCCTTCGCCGCCTCGCTCAACAGGGCGTGGGTCTCCTGACGGAGGCCGTCCCCCTTCTCCGACTCCGCGCCGATGTTCAGCAGGGCCACCCGGGGCCGCTCCACCCCCAGGACCCGCTTGGCGTAGTAATTCCCCAGGTAGGCGAACTGGAGCAGGTATTCCGGCGTGCATTCGGCGTTGGCCCCGCAGTCGCACAGGAGCATGCGCCCCTCCGCCGTGGGCAGAACGGGCCCCATGGCTGCCCGGCGGACGCCCCGGATACGCTTGACCACCAGCGTGGCCCCTGCCAGCAGGGCTCCTGTGGACCCGGCGGAGACGAAGGCGTCCCCTTCCCCGTTTTTCAGCAGGTTCAGGCCCACCGTCAGGGAGGAGTCCTTTTTCTTTTTAAAAGCGGTGGCGGGATCGTCCGCGATTTCCACCACTTCCGTGGCGTCCCGAAGCTCCACGCCGGAGGGAAGGTTCTTTTCCCCACACTGCTCCACGGCCTTCAGGATGTCCGCCATCCGGCCCACCAAGATCACATCCGTGCCATAGGCCCTATGGGCCTCCAGGGCCCCCTGGACCACGGCCAGCGGGGCGTTGTCTCCTCCCATAGCGTCCACGATGATTTTCATGCTTGACCCTCCCCTGTGTCGTTTCTGTTTATTCCAGCACGGTATCCCGCAGCTTCTCTATGATGTCCAGGGACCGGCGGCTGAGCTCCGCGTTCTTGTTCCGCTTCCCCTTGACCCGGTGGCCCAGAGGGGGCATGATACCGAAATTGATGTTCATGGGCTGGAAGGCCACCACGGACTGGTTGGAGACATACCGCCCCAGGGCCCCGATGGCGGTCTCCTGGGGGAAGTCCACCGGGGGCAGTCCCCGGAGCCGCCGGGCCGTCTCCACCCCCACCAAAAAGCCGCTGGCGGCGGATTCGACATACCCCTCCACTCCGGTCATCTGCCCGGCGAAGGAGACGCGGGGCTCCGCCTTGAGGCGGTAATAGCGGTCCAGAAGCCGGGGGGAGTTCAAGAAGGTATTGCGGTGCATCACCCCGTAGCGGAGAAACTCCGCATCGTGGAGGGCGGGGATCATGGAGAACACCCGCCGCTGCTCCGGGAAGCGCAGGTGGGTCTGAAAGCCCACCAGGTTATAGACGCTGCCCTCCTGGTTATCCCGCCGGAGCTGGACCACGGCATAGGGCTCCTTCCCCGTCCTGGGGTCCGTCAGGCCCCGGGGCTTCAAGGGCCCGTAGCAAAGGGTCTCCCGGCCCCGCCGGGCCATGACCTCCACGGGCATGCAGCCCTCAAAGACCTTTTTATCCTCGAAGCCGTGGACCTCCGCCTCCTGGGCGGTGGTAAGGGCCTGCCAGAAGGTCTCGTACTCCTCCTCGGACATGGGGCAGTTCACGTAATCCGCTGTGCCCCGGTCATAGCGGGAGCCCATCCAGGCCCTTTCCATGTCGATGCTCTCGGCGGAGACCAGGGGGGCCGCCGCGTCGTAGAAGTGGAGGGCCGAGTCGTCCCCCAGCAAAGCCTGGAGGCGTTCCGCCAGGGCGTCGGAGGTCAGGGGGCCGGAGGCAATCACCACCTCGCCCTCGGGGAGCTCGGTGACCTCCCCGGGGACCACGGTGATGTTGGGATGTTCTGCGATCCGCTCCGTCACCAGCCTCGCGAAGCCGTGGCGGTCCACCGCCAGAGCCCCTCCGGCCTCGACGCGGGTGGCGTCGGCGCAGGAGAGGATCAGGGAGTCCAGGCGGCGGAGCTCCTCCTTGAGAAGGCCTACGGCGTTTTCCAGCTGGTCGCTCCGCAGGGAGTTGGAGCAGCAGAGCTCGGCGAAGTACGCCGTCTCATGGGCGGGGGTCTTTTTTTCGGGCTTCATCTCGCGGAGGGTCACGCTGACGCCTCGTTTGGCAAGCTGCCAAGCGGCTTCGCTGCCGGCCAGGCCGGCGCCGATTACTGTTACCCGCATGGGGGTCACCTCCTAGGTGGGGGGTTGTAGTTGCCCTTCGGGCGGGGGGGATTTCAGCCATGATGATGGCTGGTTCATTGCGCCCCCCATTTTCTCTTTTTCTTCCAGAAGAAAAAGAGAAAACGGGCCGTGCACGG